>UQHO01000012.1 GCA_900540995.1 uncultured Collinsella sp.
GCCGTCAGCAGATGGGGGAGGGGGCGTGGGGGGCGGGGAAAGCCATAAGCTCCTCGCGCTCCTTAAGGATACGGCGGGACTTCTGCCACTCCTCCGGATAGCTCATGCGGATCTCGTCGAGGATGTTGAAGAACACGTCGGCGTCGATGACCTTGAACTGAGCGTTCTTGCCGAAAGGCGGCTTGGCTTCCTCGATCAGCCCTTCGAGCTCATCGACCAAGCTGACGATCCTATCGCCAGGAAAATTCTCGCCCGGCATCCGGTCTCCTTTCATAGGTAACATATCATCGTGTTAGTTTACCACATGCCACCAGGCAATAAGAAACGTCACGAAAAGCGATGTCTGAGCGCTTCGACCACGTTGGGCGGGACAAACGTCGATACATCGCTGCCGAGCGAGGCGATCTGGCGAACGACCGAGCTCGAGATATAGCCGTATTGCGGCGCGCTCATGACAAAGATGGACTCCAGCTCGTTATCCAAGCGATAGTTGAGGTCTGCCTGCTGCAGCTCGTACTCAAAGTCGGTCATGGCGCGCAGGCCCTTGACCACGGCCCCCGCCCCCTGCTCGCGAGCGAAGTCGACCAAGAGGCCGGTAAAGGGCAGGACCTCGACGCCGTCGATATCACCGAGCGCCTCGCGGGCCAGCGCCACGCGCTCATCGAGCATAAACGTGGTACCCACACCGTTTTTACCCTGCGACTCGGCAACAGCGACGATCACGCTGGGAAAGATGCGGCGGGCGCGGCGGATGACGTCGATATGGCCAAACGTGATGGGATCGAAGGTGCCAGGGACGATCACGCGGTTGATGGTGTCATTCATGGGCGTCCTCCTGAAACGTCGTGACATCGTTGTTGTCAGCATCGGTGCCGGCGTTATCGCCCTCACCATCGTCATCGCCGACCCAACGAAGCAGGTCGACCGAGGTAATGCCGTAGCGCTTCTCGCGCACGATCTCAAAGCCTGCCGGATGCGCGCCCGCTTCGGCGGCGGCATGCTCAAACAGGGCATAAGCGCCAGATGCAAGCAGACCCTGCTGAGCCAGGTTCTGCAGCAGTTCCTCGACCGGCTCGGCACCAAAAGCATAGGGCGGGTCGAGCAGGACCAGATCAAAGGGGCCGCCCGGCACACGACCGCGCGAGGCACTCGCCAGCATGTCGCCCGTTATCACGCGCCAACGCGCACGGTCACGGCAGAGCGACTCGATATTCTTGGTAATGAGCCGCGCAGCATTCCGATCGATCTCGAACGTCGTGAGCGAGCGGGCACCACGTGAGAGCATCTCTAACCCTAAGGCACCGGAGCCGCCAAAGGCGTCCAGCACGCGGACCTCGTCCAGATCGAAGTCGAATGCCGACATGACCATAGATGCGCACGACTCGCGCACGCGATCAGTCGTGGGGCGGGTGACATCGCGACCACGGGGCTCCTCGATCTTACGACCGCGCCATTCGCCGCCGATGATTCTCATCCTCCGCTGACCTCCTTAAAGATATGTCGATAACGCATGGCGACCGCGTCGCGCAAGGGACGCGTCGCCACAGAGTCAAGGTTGCAAGCATACCGCAAGAGCTCGACCGCGTCCAAATGGGCCCACTCGATCAGTTCCTCGTCGGCATCCAGGTCGACAAAGCGCAGAGTCACACCGCCATGCTGGCGGAACCCCAGAATTTCGCCCTCGTGGCGCAGACGCAGGTCCATCTGGGCGAGCGTAAAGCCATCCGAGGTCTTCTCGAGTGACTGGAGGCGGTCTTGTGCCGCCGACGCGCCGCCGTTGCCCTTGGAGTGCGTCATGACCAGGCACGTGCCCGACACGCTGCCACGGCCCACGCGACCGCGCAACTGGTGCAGGGCAGCCAAACCAAAGCGCTCGCCGTTCTCGATGACCATGACGGTGGCGTTGGGCACGTCGACGCCCACCTCGACCACCGTAGTCGAGACGAGCACGTCAATCTCGCCACGCTTGAAGGCATCGATAACCTGGTCCTTCTCCCCCGCTGGCATGCGGCCGTGAAGGCGCTCGATGGCAAGACCCGGCAACGCCAGACGCAGACGATCGAGCTCGGTCGCCGTATCGTGCAGCGGCACGGGGACCGTCACGCGGCCCTCGTCGTCACGGGCGATACCGGGCACGTCCTCCAGATCATCGGCCGAGTCACTCGGCTCCACGAGCGGGCAAATCACGTAGGCCTGCTGACCCCTTTCATGCGCCTCACGGATGGCGCCATAGGCGAGGTCACGGCTCGACTCGGTAAGCACGCGTGTCGTCACGCCAGCGCCAGGGACGGGCCGATGGCGGATGATGCTCGTGTCCAGATCGCCGTAGACCGAAAGCGCCAGCGTACGTGGGATGGGCGTTGCCGTCATAACGAGCAGATCGGCACCAGGGCCCTTCGCACGCAGGGCGTTGCGTTGGCCGACGCCAAACCGGTGCTGCTCATCGATGACCACGAGCGACAGATGCTTGAACGCAACGTTGTCCGAAAGCACCGCGTGGGTGCCAAAGAGGACGTCGAGTTCGCCCGATTCCAGCTGGGCATGGATCCGCTCGCGCTCGGCCGCCGGCGTGGCGCCCGTCAGGAGCGCCCAGGTCATGCCAGCCTGCGAGAGCAAGGGGCCGGTCTTATCGGCATATTGACGCGCCAGCACGCCCGTGGGCGCCATAACGCAGGCCTGCGTGCCGCTATCGGCAGCCACAGCCAGCGCGCAGGCGGCAACGGCGGTCTTGCCAGTACCGACGTCGCCCAGCAGCAGGCGGTTCATCACGCGCCCGCCATCGCACATATCGCGCAGGATATCTTGGAACGCGGCCTCCTGCTCGTCGCTCAGCGAAAACGGCAGGGCCTGCTTAAGCGCGGCCAGGTGCTCGCCCGCGGCGTGGGCATAGGGCACCACATCGACCAGGCCGCCGTCGTTGCGCAGGCGCAGCGCCAGCTGCAGGTAGAGGCACTCCTCGTAGGCAAGCCGTGCGCGCGCGATATCGCGCTCAGCCATGCTCGAGGGAAAATGGATCGATCGAAGCGCACGGGCATTGCTCATCAGGCGACGTTTAACGCGTAAGCGTGCCGGAATGGGATCAAAGGGATTGCCGACGACCTCGAGCGCGCCACTTACGATGCGGCGCATCCACGCCTGGCTCACGCCATCACTCACGTAATGGACCGGCAGGATAGTGCCCGCGGCGCGCCCTTCCTCAAGCTTTTCAAAGTGCGGCGAGGCCATCTGCTTAAACCCGTAGGCAAACTCGACCTTGCCCATCACGGCCAGGCGGTCGCCCTGCTTAAGCTGCTGGGCAATCCAGGGCTGGCGGAAAAAGGCGACCTGCAGCACGCCCGTCTCGTCAACGAGTGAGACCTCGGTCACCTGCATGCGCGGACGCGGCTGCTTTTGGACGATACGGTCGACCGTGGCGATGATGGTGCACACGGTACCGATGGGCGCCATCTCGATAGACCAAGAACGGGTAAAGTCGAGGTATCGATGAGGGATATGGAGAAGGAGGTCCCCCACCGTCCGAATTCCCAGACGGCGAAGGGCCTCCTCACGTTTACCCGAAACATATTTGAGTCGCGCGATATCCTCGTCGAGCGCATTGCTCTGGGCAAAGCGCTCCGAGACGCGCGGCACGGAGCACAGCTCGGACATAGGCAGAGCCTACTCGATCGAGAAGATCACGGGATAGAGCGGCTGCTCGCCACGATGGGCGTCGATCTCCAGATCGGGCTGAGCCTCCTCGATGGCGTCGACGATCTCCTGGAAGGCCTCGTCGGATAGCTCCTCGCCGGCCAGAATCGTCAGCGCGTCGCCTTCCTCTTCCTCCTGCATGCGGTTGATGCAGTCGAGCGTGACCTGCTTCACGTCGGAGCCGACCACGTCGATGGAGCCGGCGATGATGCCCATGACGTCACCGGAGTGAATCGGAGAGCCGTCCGAGGCGCTGGAGTCGCGCACGGCGCGGGTGACCTCGCCATCGCGGACCTCGCTGATGGCGTCAACCATGGCGGCAACGGCATCCTCGAGCTCGGAATCGGGCAGGACGGCGAACAGCGCGGAGAACGCCTGCGGGACGGTCTTGGTGGGAACGACGGCGACCTTCTTGTCGGTGCAGGCAGAGGCTGCGGCCTCGGCAGCCATGCGGATGTTGCCGTTATTGGGCAGGATGATGACCGAGGTCGCGTTGACCTGGTCGACGGCGCCCAACAGGTCGGCGGTCGAGGGGTTCATGGTCTGGCCACCCGAGACGATCACGTCAACGCCGAGGGACTTGAGGATGTCGGCCTCACCGGAACCGGCGGCAACGGCGACAAAGCCCAGGGCCTTCGCGGGCTCGGCGGCCTTCTCCTGGTCCTCGTGAATCTTAGCGGTACGGTCGTGGGCCTCCATCTCCATGTTGTGGATAAAGACCTCATAGATCTGACCAAGCTGCAGCATGTGCTCGAGCACCAGGTTGGGGGTGTTGGAGTGCACGTGGATCTTGTAGTCGGGATAGGCACCCACGAGCAACTCGCAGTCGCCCATGGAGCCCAGGAACTTAAGGCACTCGTCCTCGTCAAACGGGGCATCGGCCTTAAAGAGGAACTCGTTGCAGTAGCGGAACTCCGAGCCCTCCCAGTCATCGTTGGCCTCGATCTCAACGCGACCGAGGGCCGCATCGCGGGCAGAGCCGGCAGAATCAAACGTGGCGGAGAAATCCTCGACAACGGTGCTACGGCCGAGCGCAGCGGCAACAAAGTTCTCCAGGAAGATGGCAAAGCCAAAGGCGCCGGAGTCGACCACGCCGTTCTCCTTCAGAACCGGCAGCAGGTCGGGCGTGCGGGCGACAGACTGGTAGGCCTCGACAACGATGGCATCGAGCGCGTCCTCGGCCGAGAACTTCTTCTTTTCGCACTCGTCGGCCTTGGTCGAGACATCGCGCAGGACCGTGAGGATCGTGCCCTCGATGGGCTTGCGGACGGCCTGGAAGGCGACCTTGACGGCACGACGGAACGCATAAGCGATGTTGGCGGAGGTGATGGGCTCATCGGCAGAGACGAGGCCCTCGGCCACGCCGCGCAGAATCTGCGACGTGATGACGCCGGAGTTACCGCGGGCGCCCATGAGGGAGCCGTGGGTGATGGCGCCGGCAATGGCCTCCATGTCGGCGTCGGCGGGAAGGGCGGAAAGCTCCTTGGTCACCGAAGCGAGCGTGAGCGACATGTTGGTACCGGTGTCGCCGTCGGGTACGGGGAAGACGTTGAGCTTGTTGATCTCCTCGGCCTTGTCGGAAACGGCAGCCGCAGCGATCGGAAAACAGGTGCGAATGGTCTTTGCAATCATGGGTATTTGAATCTCCGTTTTCGGATGCTAGTTCAGACGGCTCTTGAGCGCGTCGATATGGATGCCGATCTTAAGGCTGGCGGGATCGATCTGGGCGATCTCCTGCAGGGTGAAGGCAACGGAGCTCGAAAGATTGTGGCAGACGGACTTCATGTTGACGCCGTTCTCGAGCACGACGTGAAGATCGACCGTAAGGCCGTTCTCGTCGGCGGAGACAAGCACGCCCTTGCGGAGGCGCTGACCGGCAAGCAGGCGCACGCTCTCGGCGCCCTGGAGCTGTTCGGCCATACCGACGACGCCATAGCACGTCATCGCGGCATAACCGGCAATATCGGCAATAACGTCGTTCGAGACGCTCAGACTGCCGTTAATGGTCTCAGACACAAGAATCTCCTTTTCTTGGTGCTCGCGGCACCATGTCGTGGGAGCAATCACTGCAATATTCTACAACGACCGCGCCATGTTGAGGTGGCGGGCCTCGGGATTACATCCTCGACACGAAATGTTGATACGGTAACGTTCGCGAACGGCGATCGTGGCATGAAAAAACCCGCCGCATAAGCGACGGGTTTTACAACCTGGCTCCCCGGGTAGGACTCGAACCTACAACAGCGCGGTTAACAGCCGCGTGCTCTACCATTGAGCTACCGAGGAATTTAAAGCCCAACGGAAAGGGCTGGAAAATTCTGGCTCCCCGGGTAGGACTCGAACCTACAACAGCGCGGTTAACAGCCGCGTGCTCTACCATTGAGCTACCGAGGAATAGGTGCGTGCTCTCAAGCAACGAAGTTTATTATACGGACGAATCAGCTTAGGGCAAGAACTTTTTTAAGAAATTTTCCGACCTAATCATTGGGGACGTTCTTAAACGACTAGTCATTCAAGAACATCCCCAACGACTACATGAAAGCGCCCCCAAGCAGATGTGCTTGAGGGCGCTTCTTGCTTGACTAGCTCTCGATATAGTCTTTGAGCTTACTGCTACGGCTGGGATGGCGGAGCTTGGCCAGGGTCTTGGACTCGATCTGGCGGATGCGCTCGCGCGTGACGCCAAACTCGCGGCCGACTTCCTCGAGCGTACGGGGATGTCCGTCGACAAGGCCAAAGCGCAGCTCGATAACCTTGCGCTCACGATCGGCAAGCGAGTCGAGCACCTGGGTGAGCTGCTCCTGCAGCATGGAGAAGCTGGCCGCATCGGGCGGAACGATGGCCTGGGAGTCCTCGATGAAGTCGCCCAGCTGGGAATCCTCTTCCTCGCCGATGGGGGTCTCGAGCGACACGGGCTCCTGCGAGATCTTCTGGATCTCGCGGACGCGGTCGGCACTCATGTCCATCTCGGCACCGATCTCCTCGGGGGTCGGGTCGCGACCCAGGTCCTGGAGAAGCTGGCGCTGCACGCGGACGAGCTTGTTGATGGTCTCGACCATGTGCACGGGAATACGGATGGTACGGGCCTGGTCGGCGATTGCGCGCGTGATGGCCTGACGGATCCACCACGTGGCGTACGTGGAGAACTTAAAGCCCTTCTGGTAGTCGAACTTCTCGACGGCGCGAATCAGACCGAGGTTGCCCTCCTGGATCAGGTCCAGGAACAGCATGCCGCGACCGACATAGCGCTTGGCGATGGAGACGACCAGACGCAGGTTTGCGCTGATGAGCGCCTGCTTGGCTTCGAGGCCCACGTTCTCAATACGCGTAAGACGACGCATCTCGGCACGCGTGAGTTCGATTTCACCAGCATCGGCAGCCTCGAGCTTCTCGGTGGCCTCAAGACCGGCCTCGATCTTCATGGCCAGATCGACCTCTTCGGAGGCGGTCAGCAGGTCGACCTTGCCGATCTCCTTGAGGTACATACGGACCGGGTCGCCGGTCAGCATCACCGTGGAGGCGTCGATGCCGCGCACGCGCGAACGCGAACGGGACGTGCGCACGGTGCGCTTCTTCTTGCTCTTGGAAGAACCCATCTCGGCGTCGGCCTGGCGGGCCATCTTGAGCTCATGATCGTCGAGCGAGCCGGAATCGTGCTCGTCGTCGTCATCGAAATCGTCGGTATCGGTATCGTTATCGTCTTCGTCGACGTCCATGGGGGCGTCGTCGTTACCGCTCGCGGAGATAATCTGGATGCCGCTGTTGCGCAGCGCGGAATACACCGCGGTGAGCTGCTCATCAGTTACATCGATATCCTTCAGGGCGACCTGAATCTCGTCCTCGGTTACCGAAGTCCTGTTTGAGCCGTTGCCCATAAGCTTTGCAACGTAGGATTCCAGCCCAGTACCCGTGCTCTCAGTCTTTTTTGGCACAGATTCTCCCTTCATAGTCCACAGGACTCAATACTTTAGCACACACAGTGACGTCTATACCCAAAAAGAGGGCTGGATATAGGCGAGAATACGCTGGTTGACCACAACATCTAGGCTTGTTCGGTGCCTGCGGCCTCCAGGCCGATCAAACGAAACGGGTCTGCCACGCCGCCGATCGACTTTTGCAGTTCGCGCTGACGCTGCGAATCCTGCGCGGCCTGCACGGTCAGCGCGCGACGGGCCTCATCATCGAGCGAACGGTCCTGGCGCAGCTTGGCCTGTGCGGCACGCATGCGACGCTTGATGGTGTAGAGCTCGAGCGTATCGAGCATAAACACGATGTTCGTCTCGGTGGGGTGCTTGCTCGTCGCCGAGATGCGCCCGGCACTCACAAGCGTTGCCGCATCGGGACACACTGAGCGCGCCGCATCCATGCAGGCTGCAGGATCGGTTCCCGGCGGCGTTGCCAGAACGGCCCATGCGATGGACTCGTGACGTGGGTCAACCCACTCGATGGAGCAGATGCGGTCGGCATACGTGCGGAACAGGTCGGGGTAGCTCGTGAGCATCGTCAACAGTTCGCGCTCCCCTGCCAAGGACTTGCGTTCAAGATCGGTAAGAACCATCGGCGCCGCCGCAGCCGGTGTGCCCGAACCGTCAGCCGCAGGCACAGCGCCCATACCATCAGGCACATCGATCGGCGGAAGATCTTCGACGACCTCCACGGGCGCGGCACCGTAGGCATCGAGCGGGACGTAGTCGTACGGCTCTTCTTCGACCGGCGTCGCTACTGCCGGCGTCGCGCCCGATGCCCAAGCGCCGCGACCGGCATCGCGAGAACCCGACGCCCGACCGCCCGCGCTACCGGACCGCTCAGCCTGTGCCCGCTGGCGCTCATAGTTCTGCTCACGACGTCGTTCAGCATCCTCGCGCTTGGCGACATCGCGAAACACACGGCCCGAGCTCGCGCGCACGGTCTCCAGGTCCAAACCAAGCAGGTCGGCAATCTGGATAAAGTACGTGTCGATCATATAGCTATCGCGCAGCGGATAGATAAGCGTCAGCGCATCTTCCAGCGCCTTGGCGCGACCGCCCGGCGTGGTGATGTCGCTCGACTCCTGCAGCGAACGGTAGACAAAGTCCATGAGCGGCTCGGCCGCGTCGATGCGCGCCTGCAGCTCCTGGCCGCCGTGCGCCGTAATAAACTCCATAGGGTCGTTGCCGTCGGGCAGTACCACGCAGCGCAGGTCCATCGAATCCTGCTCGATAAACTGAATCGCGCGGCGGGCGGCCTTCTGGCCCGCGGCATCGCCATCGAACATATACACGATGCGCTTGGCAAAGCGGGTGAGCGTCTTTACATGATGCTCCGTGAGCGCGGTGCCCAGCGTGGCGACAACGTTTTTAATCCCCGCCTCCCAGCAGGCGATGCAATCGGTATAGCCCTCCACCACGATGGCGGTATCCTGCGCGACGATAAACTCCTTGGCCCAATTAAAACCGTAGAGGTTTCGCTTTTTATGAAACACGCTCGTCTCGGCGGTGTTGAGGTACTTAGGCTGGCCGTCGCCCATAATGCGACCGCCAAAGGCAATGTTGTGACCCTGCTCGTCAAAGATGGGGAACATCACACGGTCGTAGAAGCGGTCGGCAAGCTGCCCGCGCCCGCGGCTCACGGCAACATTGGCGTCGATCATCTCCTGCGGGGTAAAACCCGCCTGGGACAGGTGCGACACCAGCGCGTTACGGCCTGGTGCAAAGCCCAGGCAGTAGCGGCGGCAGACGTCGCCACCCATGCCGCGGCTGGCAAAGTACTCGCGCGGACGACCGTCCTTACCGCGCATAAGCATGGTGTGGTAGAACTGGGCGGTCTCGGCGCACAGATCGTAGATGCGGGCACGCTTAGTACCGCGCTCGCGGCGATCTCCGGTGTCGTGCAGCTCAATACCTGCGCGATCGGCCAAATAACGGATTGACTCGGGAAAGCTCAGGTTCTCGCGCTTCATGATATAGGTGAAGACGTCGCCACCCTCGCCGCAGCCAAAGCAATGCCACACCTGCGTGGCGGGAATAATGTGGAAGGACGGCGTCTTTTCGCCATGGAAGGGGCAGCAGCCCCAAAACTCATGGCCGCGGGGCTTGAGCTCAACCGTTTCCTGCACGATGGCAACCAAGTCAGACGCAGCGCGTACCTGGTCTTTTTCCTCATCGCTAATCACGGATGCTCACCCCCTGATCGCCCAAGTTGTGACGAATATCTTCGATATTACCCTCGACGGTCGCGATCAACTCATCCAGCGAATCGAACACACGCGAGGGACGCAGCCAGCGCGTAAACGCCAGCGAAACGAAAGCGCCGTACAGGTCGCCCGTATAACCAATTAAGTTGGCCTCGAGATGCGCCGAAGCGGCATCGTCGGCATACGTCGGCGGCAGTCCGACGTTAACGGCAGCGGGCCACACGGTGTCATCGACCAGCACCAGACCCTCATACACGCCATCGGCTGGCACCTGAATGCCGTCGGGAACCTGCAAGTTTGCCGTGGGAAAGCCCATGCCAGAACCCTCGTGACGGCCGCGAATAACACCGCCGCGCACCATATACGGACGGCCGAGTAACTCAGCAGCAAGCTCCACATGGCCCTGTCCCAGCTCATGACGAATGCGGGTGGCGCAAATGGCCTCACCGCCCTCGCAAAGCAGGTCGTGACCATACACGTCAACGCCGTGCTCGGAACCCCAGGAGCGCATCTCGGCAACACCAGAAGCACCGCCACGACCCAGCCTAAAGTCACTGCCAACGCGAATCGAGCGAATGTCGACTACGCGTGACAGCAGTGCGAGAAAACCGACATGGTCGAGTGCCGCAACCTCAGGCGTAAAGGGAACGGCCACCACTGTATCGACCCCGGTCAGAGCCAAAGCATGCAGACGGTCGGCCGTCGTCATGAGTTTTTGAGCGGGCGAAGGACTTACCACAACGTCCGGATCGGGATCGAAGGTGACCACGACGGCGCGGCAGCCGTGGGCGCGCGCATCGCGAACGACGGCGTCGATCAACTCGTGGTGTCCACGATGCACGCCATCGAACACGCCAATGGCGATCGAAGCGGCACCCAAGGACGCGCATCCATCAAACGCATCGGCAGAAACGATACGGGCCTCATCCGACTCGCCCGCGAAAAAGATACGTGCGAGCTCGCGAGCGGCCAGCATCATCGAACACCGCCGATCGCCTGCGGAAAGACATGCTCCATGACAAAGCGGCCGCCCTCAATACGGGCAAGCGCCTTGAGCCCCCCGTCGAGCACGAGCGCAAACGGCGCCTTCGACGCATCGAAAGCTGCGAGCGCGCGCTCAACGGGAATGCGGCGACCGCACAGCAGGTCGTCGGCAAGATCGCCCGGCAAATCAACGCGCGTGGCGCCTAAGGCCGCGATGGGATCTAGAGCAAACCCGGTAGCGGACTCGGGAGAAAGCTCCTCAACCGCATGGCAGGTGCCAATGGAAACAATACCGGAGGCAGTGCGGCGAAGCGCGGAAATATGCGCGGCGCTATCGCAAGCGCGGCCCAGGTCGCGAGCGAGCGCACGGATGTAGGTGCCCTTACTTACCGAAAACGCCACGGTCCACACGCACGTATCGCCCTCGCCGCTCACGGCGATCAGATCGGCGGCATAGACCTCGACCGGGCGCGGAGGCAGGTCCACCGCATTTCCCTCGCGAGCAGACTTGTAGGCGCGAACGCCGTTAACCGAGATGGCCGAAAACGCTGGCGGCACCTGCATCTGCGGACCCAGCATGGCGGTCAGCTGCTCACGGGCATAAGCGGGGTCGCGCAACTCAGGAGCAACAGCTACCGTACGGACGGCCTCGCCCTCCGCGTCATCGGTATTGGTCTCGGCGCCAAAAGAGATGTCGGCGACATAGCTTTTAGTGTCGAGGGTTAACATGCCCAGCAGACGAGTGGCCTGGCCCACGCCCACCACCATGACACCCGATGCCATGGGGTCGAGCGTGCCAGCATGGCCGACGCGCCGCTCATGGAGGGCGCGTCGGCACTGCGAGACTACGTCGTGGGACGTGCAGCCCACCGGCTTATCGACGGCGAGCAGCATATTCAATTGAGAAGGCGTACGACGAGCCATGTACCATCCAAAAAGTTAAAGCTCGACGGTCACCGAAGCGGGATCCTCCCCTACCAGTTCGGCCAGCATGGGAAGTGCCACGGTGAGCGTCTCGAGAATCGTTCCGTTGTTGGAGAAACCGGCGGCAGCGGGATGTCCGCCTCCGCCAAAAGCAGCAGCGATCTCGGACACGTTGAGGTCGCCCTTGGAGCGCAGATTGCCGCGCACCTTGGTATCGCCCTCAATGCCCTTCAGGAACAGGCAGACCTCCACGCCCATCACCGAGCGCACAACATCGACCAGGCCGTCACACTCATCCGAGGTGACGCCGCAGGCCTCAAGGTCGCTCTGATACGCATAGCTGTACGCGACGCGCCCGTGGGCCACCGTCTTGATGCGGCCCATGACGATGGACTTGAGGTGCAAAAACTCGACGCGCATGCTCTGGTAGACCTCGAGCGCAACGCGTGCCGGATCGGCACCGTGTGCGACCAGTCGCGAGGCAGCATGGAACGCGGCGGCATCGGCGTTTTGGTACTGAAAACGGCCAGTATCGGTAACCAGGCCGCACAGCAGACAGGTCGCGATGTTGTCACGTGCGACAATGCCGCAATTGTCCAAGAAGCGGTCGATGATCATAGCGCAGGCCGCGGCATCGATGCACCTCAGACTCAGCTCGGCAAACTCCTCGCGCGCAGGATGGTGATCGAAGCACACCACGTGCGACGAGCGGCGGAGTACCTCGGCAGAGTTGTTCAGACGTTCGACAACCGGCACGTCCACCGAGATGAACAGGTCAGGATTGCCGGTGTACGCAGATGCCGGCACCAAGCGATCGGAGCCTTCCATAAAGCGGTAGATGCGCGGAACCGGGTCATCGTCTGCCAGCAGCAGCGCAATGTCCTTGTTGGGGAAAAACTTCATAAGCGAAAGGCCCAGACCCAACACGGAGCCCAAGGCATCGCCATCGGGAGACGTATGCCCCGAAATCGCAATGGAGGACGCACCCTCGATGAGCTCGAGGATGCGTCGCTGAATATCTGCAGACTCGCACGAGGCGAGGTCGGCGGAATTAGTCATCTAAAGCTGCCTCCTGGGCGGCATCCGCTATCGGATAGCCGTCCTCGTCCTTTTCGATCGCAAGCGTAGCGGGAACGTTTTCCAGCGCACGCGTGATGCGCTCGGCCTCATCGGTCGAGCGATCGATGCGAAAATCGAGCTCGGGCATAACACGCCAATCGAGCGAGCGAGCCAACAGGCTGCGAATACGGCCCTTGGCGCTTGCGAGCGCCTCCATGACCTCGTCGTAGCGGCTCGCATCGCACGACACGAACACACGCGCGAACGAACGGTCCACCGCGACCTCGACCGCGGTCAAAGTAACCAGGTCGAGACGCGGATCGGAAACCTCAAAGAGCAGGATATAACCAAGCTTCTCGCGAAGCTGCTCGCCCAGACGGCGGGTTGCCTGCGTTTGCTTCATAGCGCTACCCCCTACTCGGTACGGGCAACCTGGTCGATGCGGTAACCCTCGATCTGGTCGCCGGGCTTGATGTCCTGGAAGTTCTCCAGGCCAATGCCGCCCTCGGAACCGCTCTTGAGGCTCTTGGCCTCGTCCTTGTAATGGCGCATCGAGGCGATCTTGCCGTTGAAGACCACGATGCCGTCGCGCACCAGGCGCACAGAATCGGTCGCGGCGATCTCGCCCTCTTCGACGCGGACACCGGCGGCGATACCGACTTTGGGCACCTTGAAAGTGTCCAGGACGGTCGCGGTACCCGTGGAGACCTCGACCTCGGTGGGCTTGAGCATGCCGATGCGGGCAGCGTCGAGCTCCTCGAGGCACTTGTAGATAACGTCGTAGCAACGGATCTCGACGCCCTCGCGCTCGGCAGCGGAGCGGGCCTTACCGTCGGGACGAACGCCAAAGCCGATGATGATGGCGTTGGAGGCGTCGGCCAGGACGACGTCGGTCTCGTTGATGGCGCCGACCGCGGAGTGGATCGTGTTGATGCGCACCTCGGACTGGTCCATCTTGTCGAGCGAGTCCTGAAGGGCCTCGATGGAACCCTGGACGTCGGCCTTGATGATCAGGTTAAGCTCCTTGACCTCGGCGTCGGCGATGGTCTCGAAGAGGTTCTCGAGCGTCACGTGCTTCACGCGGCTCTGCTCCTCGATACGGGCCTTGAGCGAACGCTCGTCGGCCAGCGCACGGGCCTCGCGCTCGTCCTCGAACACGCGGAACTCGTCGCCGGCGTTGGGCACGGACTGCAGGCCCAGGATCTCGACGGCGTCGGAGGGACCGGCCTCGGTGACGGCGTTGCCCTTGGGGTCGAGCATGGCGCGGACGCGGCCATAGGTGAGGCCGGCGACCAGCGTGTCGCCCACATGCAGGGTACCGCGGGTCACGAGCATGGTGGCAACCGAGCCGCGGCCCTTGTCGAGCTTAGCCTCGAGGACGTTGCCCGAAGCGAAGGTATCGGGGTTGGCCTTGAGCTCGAGCACGTCGGCCTGGAGCAGCACAGTCTCCAGAAGGTCGTCGATACCGATCTTCTGCTTGGCCGAGATGTTGACGAACATGTTCTGTCCGCCCCACTCCTCGGGGATGATGCCGTACTCGGTGAGCTCCTGGCGCACGCGGTCGGGGTTGGCGCCCGGCTTATCGATCTTGTTGACGGCGACGACGATGGGAACACCGGCGGCCTTGGCGTGGTTGATCGACTCGATGGTCTGGGGCATGACGCCGTCGTCGGCAGCCACGATCAGAATGACGATGTCGGTCACCTTGGCGCCACGGGCACGCATGGCCGTGAAGGTGGCGTGGCCCGGGGTGTCGATGAAGGTGATCTTGCGGTCGTTGATCGTGACCTGCGAAGCGCCGATGGCCTGCGTAATGCCGCCTGCCTCGCCGGCAGCGACGCCGGTGTGACGGATAGCGTCGAGCAGACTCGTCTTGCCGTGGTCGACGTGACCCATGACGGTGACGACCGGGGCGCGGGGCTTAAGGTCGGCGGGATCGTCGTAGAACGAGAAGGTGTTCTCCTCCTCGGGGGTGATGATCTTGATCTGACGGCCCAGATCGTCGGCAACGAGCTCGACGAGGTCATCGGACATGGACTGCGTCATGGTGAGCGGCGTACCAAGCAGGAACAGGCGCTTGATGATGTCGTTGGCCGGAACGTCGAGCGCCTCGGCAAGCTCCTGGACGGTAACGCCCTGGGAGACCTTGATGGCGTCGAGGTCCTCGGGGTTCACACCCTGGGCCAGCGCCTCCTCTATCTTGCGCTCCTCCTGAGCCTTGGCAGCCTCGCGCTCGCGCTTCTCCTTGCGCTTCTTGCGGCGACCGGTGGACTCGCGAGAGGCCTCCTCGACGGCGGCACGAGCCTCCTCGAGCACCTTCTCGCGGCTGTACTCCTCGGCCTCGCGAGCCATGCGGCTGTAGTGGTCCTCTTCGTTGTTGTGACCGCCCTTGCGCTTCTTGCCCTTGCCCTGCTTATCGGGGTTGGGGAAGTCCATGCCGGCAGCGACGTTGTTGCTGGCGTTGGTACGATGGCTGTGCGGACGGCTCTCGGAGGCGTTGCGCTCGGAGTTGTTGTCGGAAGCGTTGCGATCGTTACGGCGGCCACCGCGGCGGTCGTTGTTGCCGCCACGACGGTTACCGCGCTCTGCGGCGCGCTCGGCCTTGGCCTTGTCCTCGGCGTCCTTCTTCTCCTTGAGCACGGTCTCCTGTGCGGCGATCTGGTCGAGCAGCGAACGGAAGCGCGAACCGGAGTCGGAAGCGGGAACGGCGCGGCGCTGGGCCTCGCGGGCAGCCTCCTCCTTCTCGCGGGCAAGGCGCTCCTGCTCGGCCTTCTTCTTGGCCTCGGCCTCGGCGCGGGCAGCCTCCTCGGCAGCCTGGGCTGCGGCAAACTGGCGACGCTCCTCCTCGCGGGCCTTCTCGGCGGCGATGCGCTCGCGCTCGGCCTCGGCGGCGCGTGCGGCCTCCTCCGCGGCAGCTGCCTGCTCCTCGGCCTGCTTGGCGGCCTCGACTTCCTGAGCGCGGGCCTCGATCACCGAGGCGAGCTGCTTGCGGACCATAGCGACATAGGCGTCCTCCAAGGTGGAGGAAGCGGACTTAGCGGGAATCTTCATATCGGCGAGATGACCCATCAGTTCCTTGGAGGTCATGCCGAACTCTTTGGCCAGGGTGGACACACGGACTTTTGCCATATGACTTCACCTACCCTTTCTGGCACCTTGGGTGCCTAGAGACTGAACAAGCGTGGGAGATGCGCCGGGACCCGCCCGGCGCGACCGCGCGCTAGATCAGGTCCTCCGCATCATCGAAGGCGTCGGTGTCATGGACACCGCAGAAACGGGAGCCGGGACGAGCTTGGTTGCGGCACTGGATGCCGTCCTCGGACACATACTCGCAGCGGCGGACGTCCTCGTCCTCCTCGTCACCGATCAGGTCGGCGGCGGGCTCCTCGTGAACGGGAACGTTCTTGAGGATGTCGGCGGCAAGGGTCTCGGACTTGATATCGATGTGCCAGCCGGTCAGGCGCGCGGCGAGACGGGCGTTCTGGCCCTCCTTGCCGATGGCGAGGGACAGCTGGTCGTCGGGCACGATGACGCCGGCGTAGGCCTTCTCCTCGTCGATGAGGACGCGGGTGACCTTAGCGGGTGACAGGGCGTTGGCGACGTAGACGGCAGGATCGGCATCCCACAGGATGACGTCGACGCGCTCGCCGCGGAGCTCGCCCACGACAGCGCGAACACGGCTGCCCTTGGGGCCGACGCAGGCGCCCACGGGATCCAGACGGTCGTCGAGCGAGTGGACGGCGACCTTGGAGCGCTGGCCGGGCTCGCGGGCGATCGACTTGATCTGGACGGTGCCCTCATAGATCTCGGGCACCTCCTGCTCAAACAGACGACGCATGAGCTCGGGGTGGGTACGGGAGATGACAATCGGCGGACGGCTGTGCTCGCCGCGAACCGGCTGCAGGTTGGAGTTAGGGTCGCGAACGTCGATGATCACGGCCTTGATGTGCTGGTTGTGCAGGTAGCGCTCGCCCATCGGACGCTCGTTGCGCTCGTTCTCGTAACGACGCTGATCGAAGTGCGGAAGCTCGGCCTCGACGCCCTCGCGGATCTTGACGATCGTGAAGTCGGGCGTGGACTGAAGCACGGTACCGCTGATGAGGTCACCGATGCGGCCGGAGAACTCCTCGTAGATCTGCTCGCGGGCGGAGTTACGCACGATGGCGTTGATCTCGGCCTTGGCGTGCTGGGCGGCGATGCGGCTCGTGTTCTTGGGGGTGACGTCGATCTCCTCGAACTCGGTGAAGTTGCCCTCCTCGTCCATGGAATCGTCGATCGGCTCCAGGCGGTAGACGTAGATCTTGCCGGTGGTACGGTCGATGGTCACCTTGGCGCCCCACTCAAGATGCAGGATCTCGGCATAGCTCTTGGCGAGCGACTGCTCCAGGCGGTCGATCAGGTAGAGCTGGTCGATGTGCTTCTCCTGGCAAAGCTCCATCAGGGCGGACATCATGTCGGATGCTGCCATCTTACTTTCCTTCCTTCGCGGGCTTGAAGTCGTAGGTGGGCTTCAACTTGCACTTTTTAACATCAGAGAAATCGAGGGTGACAGACTCGCCGTCCTCGAGCTCGAGAGTCACGTTCGTCTCGGTGGCGGCGGCAATCTTACCGGCGTACTTGCGACGGCCCTCGGTGGCGGTGGAGGTGAGCTCGCAGTTCTCGCCCACAAAGCGGGCAAAGTCACGCGGGCGGCGCAGCGGGCGCGCCATACCCGGGCTCGACACCTCAAGCGTATAGCTCGAAGAGATGGGGTCGAGCTCCTCAATCACATCGCCGACCCACTTGGTGTTGGCCGTGACGTCGTTGAGCGACAGGCTCTGACCCTCGGCACCCTCGATACGCACGCGCACGCAGGGGGCCTTGGTGGCACCCACGAGCTCGACGTCGACGATGTCGACATCGTGCTGGGGAGCGACGGCCTCGAGTGCGTCGATGATCGCCTGCTCGGTCTTGGTCTTGACCATTGCGGCACCTCCATCCATACAAAAAAGAAGCGGGGCCGAAACCCCACTTCTTTCAATTACAACTTCATTTGCAAGCAAACTATACCAATAGCTGCGGAAACGTGCAAGTGTCGTACAAATCCGCAGGTCAGCGTGCGCACAGGTTCTCCACAAGAATAGGACAATTGGACCGGAAGCGCCGTGCGGAGCGCGTCCGAAAGCGCAAGAACGGGCCATGCGTCCCAATCCGGCGAGCCCTTCGGGCCTCAAGGGCGTTCCTTCCCAAGACCCAATCACTCAGACTAGCGCTAAGGGGCATTTTGTAACAAGTCAGCCGTTCGCTCACGCAACGGCAAACCGTACCAGGACCTCTACAGCAAGGAGGCATCATGAAGCGTCTCGGCATCCTCTGCACAACCGTGCTCGCCATTGCAGCCTGCTCGATCGCCCTCGCGGGCTGCGGCAACACGAACGGCAAAACCGGGCCAAGTGAGCCGGATCCTGGAAGCATCAAAGCCGTCGAGAAATCAGAGCTCTCGGAAAGCTTCGATAAGATCAACGAAGACGAAGTCGATCCCCAGAGTCTGGGCCCCGAACCCCAAGAACAGTTCCCCATCGACCTTGAAGCAGACGAGAACGTCCATGTTACCTGCGTGGGCAAGGACACCGACGGCTACGGCGACGCCGCGCTCGTCTTTACGGTGACCAACAACACCGGTGTCGACATGATGTTTGGCGATGTGGACTCCTATGCCTACGTCAACGGCGTGGTCCGCGATGTGCGCATGCGCCAGCAGGTCGCAGCGGGCGAGGAAACGCGCGCCATGCTCACCTTTGTAGGCACCTTCGACGACCCGGACTTTGATGTGAACAACGACCTCAACGACATCTACCTCAATATTTGGATGTTCGAGGAGGCAACGGGCAACGTCTACTTTAGGGACCTGGTGCACATCCCATAGCGAGCGACGCGAGGCATAGGCCAAGCGGAGCATACAACGCAAAACGAGGGACGATCCAACCGGACCGCCCCTCATCTTTTACGAGTCGATTATGCGCGCAGCGCTTACTTGACCACCAGGTTGACCAGCTTGCCGGGCACGCAGATGGCCTTGACGACCGTCTTGCCCTCGAGCCACTTGGCGACGGCGGCCTCGGCGGCAGCCTGCATCTCCTCGTTGGAGACGTCGCGGGCCACATCGATACGACCACGGACCTTGCCGAGCACCTGAACGACAATCTGCACCGTGTCCTCGATGGACTCGGCCAGGTCGAACTCGGGCCAGGCGGCGGTGTAGGCGTTGCCTTCGCAGCCGAGCGCCTCGTGCCACAGTTCGTCGGCCCAGAACGGGCAGATGGGAGCAAGGACGCTCACGATGTCCTTGGCCACGCCGTAGCACAGCGCCTTGTCGCGGGCAGCGCCCTCGGTGGCATTGAGGTAGGCGCTCGCGGCGTTGACGAGCTCCATAACGGCCGAGATCGCGGTGTTGAACTGACCGCGGTCAAAGTCCTCGGTGCACTTGGCGATGGTGCGGTGACGCTCGCGATAGAGCTTCATCGCGACCTCGTCGAGCACGGACTTGTCGAAGGCCACGTTAGCGTCGCCGGACTGGACGAGCTGCCACACGATACGCCAGGCGCGCTTGATAAAGCGGTTGGCGCCCTCGACGGCCTTGGGATCCCAGTCGAAGTCCTTCTCGGGCGGGGCGATAAACAGGATCGCCAGACGCATGGTGTCGGCACCGTAAGGCTCGATGACCGAGCTCGGGGGCACGACGTTGCCCTTGGACTTGGACATGGTGTCGCCGTTCTCGTCCTTGACCATGCCCTGGCACAGCAGGTTGGTGAAGGGCTCATCCACGCTCAGCAGGCCCAGGTCGCGCAGTGCCTTGGTAAAGAAGCGGCTGTAGAGCAGGTGCAGAATAGCGTGCTCGATACCGCCGATGTAGTTATCGACGGGCATCCAGCGGTCGGCTGCCTCCTTGGAGAAGGGCAGCTCGGTGTTGTGCGGATCGGTGTAGCGCAGGTAATACCAGCTGGAGCAGGTGAAGGTATCCATGGTATCGGTCTCGCGCTTGGCCGGGCGACCGCAGACCGGGCAGGTGGTCTCGTAGAACTCCTTGCACTCGGCGAGGGTCTCGCCGGCGCCCAGGTCCAGGTTCTCGGGCAGCGTCACCGGCAGCTGGTCCTCGGGCACGGGCACGATGCCGCAGTGCTCGCAGTGGATGGCCGGGATGGGGTTGCCCCAATAACGCTGACGGCTGATGAGCCAGTCGCGCAGACGGAACTCGACCTTGCGACGGCCGCAGCCCATGGCCTCGAGGTCGGCCACGATCGCAGCCTCGCCCTCGGAGTGCTTGCCACCGCGCATGCCGGTGTACTTGCCGGACTGGACGAGCGTGCCCTCGGCAGCGTGGGCGCAATCCCAGTCGACGGTCTCGGCATGGAAGGTATCGATGGTCTCGCCGCTGGCCTCGACGGCAGCACGGTCCTCATCGTCCAGAATAATCGGCACGATGGGCAGATCGTACTTGCGGGCGAACTCAAAGTCGCGCTGGTCGCCGCAGGGAACGGCCATGACAGCGCCGGTGCCGTAGTCGGACACGACGTAGTCGGCAACCCACACGGGGACCTTCTCGCCGTTGACGGGGTTCACGACATAGCGGCCCGTAAAGGCACCATGCTTCTCGAGGGTGCCCTGGGCACGCTCGACGGCAGAGATATGCTTGGAGTCCTCGACGATCTTGGTGACGGCCTCCTCGTACTCCGTGCCCTCGACGAGCTCGTGCAGACGGGCGTACTCGGGAGCCAGGACAAAGAAGGAGACGCCAAAGAGCGTATCGGCACGGGTGGTGAAGACGGTGATCTTGCCCTCGTCGCCCTCGATGGGCTCGCCATCCTGGTCGCACAGGGTAAAGTCGACCTCGGCGCCCTCGGAGCGGCCGATCCAGTTGGCCTGCATCTGCTTAACGCGCTCGGGCCAGCCGGGGAGCTTCTCCAGGTCGTCGAGCAGCTCCTGGGAGTACTCGGTGATCTTGAAGTACCACTGCTCCAGGTCGCGCTTCTCGGGCTCGGTGCCGCAACGCCAGCACTTGCCCTCGGTCACCTGCTCGTTGGCAAGAACGGTCTTGCAGGTGGGGCACCAGTTGACCGGGTTCTTCTTGCGGTAGACCAGACCCTTTTCCCACATCTTCTCAAAGATCCACTGACCCCAGCGATAGTAGTCGGGGCTGCAGGTCTTGACCATGCGATCCAGATCGTAGGAGAAGCCCATGCGCTTCATCGTGGCGAGCGCCTGGTCCATGTTCTTATACGTCCAGGCGGCAGCCTGCGTGTTGTGCTTGATGGCGGCGTTCTCGGCGGGCAGGCCAAAGGCATCGAAGCCGATGGGGTGCAGCACGTCGTAGCCGCGCATACGGGCCTGACGGGCCATGGCATCGCCGATGGTATAGTTGCGCGCGTGGCCCATGTGCAGGTCGCCCGACGGATACGGGAACATCTCGAGCACGTACTTCTTGGGCTTGCTGGCGTCGGTGTCGACGGCAAAGAGGTTGGAGTCCTCCCAGGCCTTCATCCACTTGGACTCAATGGCCTGCGCGTCGTAGGCAGGGATCTCATCCTTATGATCTGTGCAATCGCACATATCAGCTCCTTTAATCTTTAATGGGGTCGGTCGGCTTAGCTTTATTCGCTACTGCGGACAGTCCTGCGCAAGACGAAGAGCACATCAAGTGCTCTTCTTTGCGTGCGGAACTTGTAGCGAACAAAGCTAAGCCGCCCGACCCTAAGGTTGACTCGACTGATGATAGCAAATACAACAAGCGAGATGCCTGCGACTTGCAGGCATCTCGCTTTATCTAAATAACGTGGTTGATACTCAACCTTTATGTGCGGCTCTTATCCTATCGATAAGATACGGACTGCTGGGAGTCCTTAACCACAACGTCGTGGGCGCCGCCTTCGACGATGGAGGTGGAGCTGACCAGGGTCAGGCGTGCCTTTTCCTGGAGCTCGGGGATCGAGAGGGCACCGCAGTTGCACATCGTGGACTTGACCTTGTAGAGCGTGCCGCCCACGCCGTCCTTGAGGGAACCGGCATAGGGAACGTAGGAGTCGACGCCCTCGACGAAGCTGAGCTTCGCCGCGCCGCCCAGGTCGTAGCGCTGCCAGTTGCGGGCGCGCGCAGAACCCTCGCCCCAGTACTCCTTCATGTACTGGCCGTTGACGTTGACTCGCTCGGTCGGGCTCTCGTCAAAGCGGGCGAAGTAACGGCCCAGCATCATAAAGTCGGCACCCATGGCAAGGGCGAGCGTCATGTGGTAGTCGTAGACGATACCGCCGTCGGAGCACACGGGCACGTAGACGCCGGTCTCCTCGTAGTACTCGTCGCGAGCGCGGCAGACGTCGATCAGCGCGGTGGCCTGGCCACGGCCGATGCCCTTGGTCTCGCGGGTAATGCAGATGGAACCGCCGCCGATACCGACCTTGATGAAGTCGGCACCGCAGTCGGCCAGAAAGCGGAAGCCCTCGGCGTCGACAACGTTACCGGCACCGACCTTGACGTCCTCGCCGTAGTTGGCGCGGATCCACTCGATGGTGCGCTTCTGCCACTCGCTGAAGCCCTCGGAGGAGTCGATGCACAGGACATCGGCACCGGCCTCGATGAGCAGCGGCACGCGCTCGGCATAGTCGCGGGTGTTGATACCGGCGCCGACCATGTAGCGCTTGTCGTTATCGAGCAGCTCGTTGGGGTTGGTCTTGTGGCTGTCGTAGTCCTTGCGGAAGACGATGCCCATGAGGTGATCGTTGTCGTCGACAATGGGCAGGGCGTTGAGCTTGTTGTCCCAGATGACGTCGTTGGCAACCTTGAGGCTGATGTTCTTATCGCCCACGATGAGCTGCTCGCGCGGGGTCATGAACTCGGAGACCTTCTTCTGGTGGTCATCGCGGCTGGGGCGATAGTCACGGCTGGTGACGATACCCAGGAGCTTGCCCTTGGGGGTGCCGTCATCGGTAACCGGCATGGTGGAGTGACCGGTCTTCTCCTTGAGCTCGATGACCTGCTCCATGGTCATGTCGGGGGTCAGCGTGGAATCGGACTGAACGAAGCCAGCCTTGTGATCCTTGACGGCCTTGACCATAGCGGCCTCGGACTCGGGGGTCTGGGAACCGTAGATGAAGGACAGGCCACCCTCGGTAGCGAGCGCGACACCCATGTCGACGCCCGAGACGGACTGCATGATGGCGGAAACCATGGGGATGTTCAGGGTGATTGCCGGCTTCTCACCGCGCTTAAAGCGGGTTAGCGGCGTCTTGAGAGAGACGTTGTTGGGGATGCACTGCGAGGACGAGTAACCAGGAACCAGCAGATACTCCGAAAACGTGTGGGACTCACCGGGAAAGAACGTAGCCATGTTTCTCCTTTTTCCATGCGACCGGTCGGCTGCAGGCCTCGTAGGACCCAGCCCAACCTTGGGCGCCCAATACTGGGGAAGTATCTTAACGCACTTTGACTGCTACAATGCATGATTTAAGAAGAGCACACGAGGGTTTGACGCAGGCTTTGCGTTTGCCCAGCAAACACTTTAGCGGGGAGACGTGGGCGTATGAAGTACAAGACGACGGCAAAGTTGGTCATTCAAGCGTGCGACAAAGACCTGCCGGGCGTGTTCGGCCACGGCTGCGTCTTGCTGCTGCAGGGTATTGCCCACGAACACTCGCTCAACCGTGCCGCCAAGAGCATGGGCATGGCGTATTCCAAGGCCTGGCGCATCGTAAACGAGGCCGAAGGCCAGCTGGGCTGCAAGCTCATCGAGCGCGACGGCGCCCGCGGATCCACCCTCACCCCCGCCGGCGAGCGGGCCATAGCGGTCTACGAGGAGCTGCAGACCGACATCAACAACGTCATCGCTACCAAAGCCGACGCCCTCATCGCCAGCATCAACGCAAAGTAGTCCTTTTAGGCGGTTTTTAGCCCACAGCGCCCTCGGGTTGAGGCTCGCGCCACAAAACGGGCCCATCTACTACGTTTAGTTGAACACCCACAACCATACCGGACATTATGAAAATAAAACCGCTGGTAAACAGCTTGGTAATTTTCAAAATAGACGAGTGTGGTCGACCCCTATTGCTTAAACGTAGTAAATAGGCCGTTTTCGTGACACAGACCCCGATTAGCTACTTGCGAAGGGCGTTATCGAGAGTGGCAGCCACCTGCAGAGGGTCGTCGGTGCCGGCGAAGAGGCGGATGGCGCCCCCCTGCTTACCGCGCGGGGCCGAAAGGCGCGTTGCTGAGCCGCCGGCGGGCGACGTGCGGAACTCCCCCGGCAATGTGTCGAACAGCTCACCAGCACTTCGCTCGATAAGGTCAAACTCAACTGCCGGGCCAAAGCCGTGCTCGAGGATTCCCGTTGCAACCGCATGGTCGGGATGCGAGGTTAGCCCGGGATAGCGCACGTTGCGTACCATCTCGTTGGCGGCCAGATACTCGGCCAGCGCACGGGCGCGATCGAAGTGGGCCTGCATGCGAGCGTCGAGCGAAGACAGCCCCCGCTCCAGCATGCAAGCCTCATTAGCAGAAAAGTCGAGTGCAGACGCACCGCAATCCGCAAGAAGCGCATGCGCACACTCGGCGGCGGCATCCACGCGATGGCGCTTAAGCTGCGAGCGCGCCACCGAAGCGGCGACGAGCTTGCGCGGCGCAACGCCGGCACACACACGGTCGAGTGCCTCGAGCGACAGGACGGCACCCAAACGCA
This sequence comes from uncultured Collinsella sp., assembly GCA_900540995.1. GTDB lineage: Bacteria > Actinomycetota > Coriobacteriia > Coriobacteriales > Coriobacteriaceae > Collinsella. The sequence continues at coordinate 24,528 of UQHO01000012.1, forward strand.
GCGGATCGCACCCAAAGACGCTTGCCACGGTGTTATCCACCACGAGCAACGCACGGGCCTCACGCGCCGCCCGACCCAGCGCACGCAGATCGGGCACACGTAGGCCAAACCCGCCGATGGAATTGACGAACCACCACAGATGCGACCCGCCAGCATCAAACGAAGCATCAAAGCCCTCGGACGCGGCGGTAAACGCCGCAACCGACGGCTCCCCCACGAGCACAACGTCGCAGGCATCAAAGCCGCGCGCAAACGCATCGGCAAAGTCATCGGCAAACACGACCAGGCGATCGCTGGGACGCACAATCCCCAGCAGGGACAGCGCCGCCGGCACGTGCGAGGCCGCAACAAGACGCGCCTCACGCGCGCCGGCCCTTGCAGCCCAGGACTCTTCTAGCTGTTGCACGTCCACGCGGCACCATCCCTTACATAAAACCAAACCAAGACCAGCCCACCCAGGTCGAGAAAACGTCAGCGCAAGCAGCGTCGAGCGGTCCGGCGTTCGTTAGAACGCCGGAACAAAATTAGCCGTGATATTCGCCGTTGTATTGGATCAACGTTAGATCTTCCACGCCATCGAGCGCGCGGATGGCGTCGGCATAGGGCATATCCACACCGTCCGAGAACACCTCGACGGCCATCTCGACCTTGTCGCCGCGCATGGTCTTGGACTTGACGGAAAACTTGGTGCGCCCAAATGCACGCACGATATCGTCGCCGGTGGTCTGACCCGTGTAGTGGATGACCATCATGTACACGCGCGCCTTGTCCTGGTGGCTCGCAAAGCCGGCAATCATCACCACGATCACCACCGCCGTGAGCCCCACGAGCGCATACATACCGGCTCCCGCCGTAATGCCCGTGGTAATGGACCAAAACAGATACAGCAGGTCGAGCGGGTCCTTGACCGCCGTACGGTAGCGGACGATAGACAGAGCACCGACCATACCAAGCGAGATGACCACGTTTGTCGAGATCGCGAGCGTGACCATGCAGGTGAGCACGCACATGCCCACGAGCGTCACGGCAAAACTGCGCGAATACACCACGCCGGTAAAAAAGCGCTTGTACACGTAGTAGATCAGGATGCCCATGGCGAGCGCCACGAGCAGCGACAGGCCAATCTTGGCGGGGTCGACCTGACCAAACGCCTCCAAGACGGAGTTCTTAAAAAAGTCCCTAGTGCCCATGGTCTAAATATCCCCTCGGTTCCCAAAATCCGATTCCCAGTAGTTAAAACCGCGCAGGTAGGCGGTCTTGTCATAACACAGGCAGTACTTAGAGACCGCCGTGAGTTCGGCCGCACCTGGCGGCACCATATCGCGCACCAGCTGCGGACAAAACTCGGTAAACTTGACCTCCATCACCAGCTTTCCGGGCTCCAAGACCGGCAGCGCGGGCAGCGTCGCGTCAAAGATGTCAAAGCTCCCCACCGCGGCACGCACGTTCATGTCAAACGTGATGCGCACGGTACCCTCGTCCATCACCCACGGCTCGCGCTCGTAGTCCACGATGGTCCGCGGGCGCATCATATTGCAGATGCACTCGATGTAGAACTCGCGGCAGAGCGGATAGGGGCTCCTCAGCAAAAAGTCGTAGTCGCCGGCCAGGATCTGCTCAAACTCGCCTCGCGTGAGCGGCGCGTCCTCCTTGTAGATCCAGCTGCCGTACTTCTTTTTGCGCTCGAGCTTAATCACCTCGTCGCTGCCGTTGTAGATGCGCACGCGATACTTTTTGCGCATGAGGATGCCGGCGTCTTTTTCTTCGTAGGCCGAGTTGCAGTAGTCGTCAAAGTACAGGCTGCGAATGGTGTAACCGCCCGCCTGCGCATGCTTGTCTAGTTTAAAAACCGGCGCCATGCGGCAGGCAAGCGCGGCGTGCTCGCCCTCGTTAATGAGATATTTGAGCTCGTGGCGGTAACGCTCCTGCGTGGCACGCACAGGCGGGGCCGCCAAGCGCTCAAGCAGCGCGCTAGCCCTCCTCATACGTATCCTCCACGACCTTACCGCCGTCTTGCACGTAAAAGCACTTCATGCCGTAGTTCTTGCCGTCGTCGGTCACATAGTAGTCAAACGCATCTTGCGTATAGCCGTCGGAGTTTGTGGCACGCATGCGCACAAAATACTGGCCGGCATCGGGCGCATCGCAGGTCACCTCGGGAAGCAGCACGTCCTCGGCCTTAAAGACCACATCGCTTATGGCATAGTCGCGCGCAAGCTCTACAGTGTAGCGAATGTCGCGCGCCTCAAAGTCGTAAGACGCATCCCAGTTAATGCGCAGCTTACCGTTATCGATCTGCGGCACGCCGATGTAGAACGGCATGGGCTTTTTAAAACTCTCGCGAAAGCTCTTGTAGTTCTCCTCGATCTCGGAGGGAATCGCCGCGGCGATCTGCTCGTATTGGTCCTTGGTGACAGGCAGATTGTCGATATCGGGCGAAGCAAAGACCAGGGATTCAGTCACCTCGCGGTAGTGCTTGATCATCTTGGCCAGGCGAGTCTCGGTCAAATACGAACGCAAGTCCTTGACGGCACGGTCGAGTTCGCTGCGGAACGACTTGCTGCGCAACGCGCGGTTAAACAGCACGTTGCCCCAGTAGTTGCTTGCACCGCGTTCCCAGCTCGCGTAGTCCGAAAACCCGGTAAGAGAAAGCTCCAGCTTACGCAGCATGCCGTCGTTATCCCAATCCAGGATGTACCAAACCTTGGAGTTAAGCGGGCTGTACAGATAGCAGTTACGGTTCTGCGTATCGCAGTTGCCCGTCAGAATCTGAAACGCCATCCAATAGACCAGGTTCTCGGTGTCGAAGTAGGTGTCGAGAACATCGTCGATCTTTTGCGTATCGTCGTTGAGCGCATCGAGCATCTCGATCAACTTGGTATGGTCCGAATCGCCCTTTATCTCGAGCATGCCCTCAAACGCCGTCTGGTTATAGTCGGGGTCATCCGCCAGCTTAATGGTGTCCTCGTAGCGATGGAAATCGAAGCTGTTCACCTTGTACAGGTGCCCGCTCTTATCCAGGCCATGTGCCTTAAGCGCCGTCTTGTTGAGCTGCTCCACCTGCGTAAACAGGCCGTAGTCCTCAAAGGTGTCGTTGGTCTTTTCGGTCTGGTCGCACACCCACAGATGCACAAACTGCGTGCGCAGGCCCATCATCTGGGGAATCCCACAAATCAGATCGTAGGCCATCTTGTTACGAAAGCGCATGCCCTCGCCCATGTGCTTGTTAAGCGCAATCGCGCGCTGCTGGCGCCACGTGCCCTTGCCCTTTTTGAGCTCCACCTTGTAGTTCTTTTGCGTATAGGTACTCGACGTCTGACCGCGCACCTGCACCGTGGCGTTGGGCGCCTCCTCGCCATAGCCTACCTCGCCAGCGACGGGGCCCTTATCATCGCCTGGCTGCAGCAGGCCCATAACCTGATAACGCGTCACGCCCATGTCGGCATAGTCGTAGACCGAGTACGTATTGATCTCGGCCCAGGTATGGTCGGTGTTCTCGGAGCTGTTACCGCGCGAGACCGTCAGGTACATGGTCACAATACCCGAGTCGTCGTAGACCTCGTACAGCTCGTCCTTATCGCGCAGGTGCTTAGTCCCGTCCGAGGCCTCGGCCTTTTTGATCTCGTCCTGCTTTTTGACTTTTTTGGTCGAGGAGTCATCCTGCACCGAGCAGCCCGAAAGCAACAGCACACCGGCAGCCGCCTCAAACAGACGGCGGCGAGACATCATTCTATCGGTCATCAGGACCTCCCCAATGCTTTTGATACAAGCGAACCACCGCGCGCTCAAACGCACCATGTGGCTCACCCTTATGGCGACCTTCCTCATAGCGCTGCTCGGCACGGTCGAGCAAGCGGCCCAGCTGTGTAAAGCGACCCGTTTTGTCAGTAGCCACAATGGGCTGCTGGCTCAGGATACGATACGGCAAATTGGCGGTATAGGTATCGAGCCGCAGCAGCGCCACGATAAAAAACACCGCTGCACCCAACAAAAAGCCAAAGCCGTAAAACTGCTGCGGCAAGAGCAGAGAAACGGCAGTCGCCAGCCCGGCCACACCGGCAAACAGCCCCGAGGCCAGCACGGCCCCCTTGTAGTCGGTAAAGTACAGCAAGATGAGCAACACCGTATTGCCCACAGCATACAGGCCGTAGCCCACGCACAACGTGCGAAAATACCCGTGCATCAGGTTATTAAAGCCCAACGGTAGGGCCGACAGTACCGTGGTCTCGAGCGAGATGACCGCCGCCGTCACAAACAGCTGCTTGAGCGCACAAAACAGCAGTTCTCGGTTGAGCGTGGCAAGCATTTCCTCCTCGGCAACCACAATGTCGCCCACCACGCCACCGTCGTTGAACAGGCTGTAGTAGTCGCGGTAGCGCGGATAAAAGTTGACCTCGACTGAGACCACAAAGTTGACGGACGTGACCAGGATCGTCAAAAACGCGATGAGCGCCGGCACATCGTGGTAGGGCGCACCATAAAACAAGCCCTTGACCTGCACGCCAATGGGACCGGCCCAAATTATCACCAAGTGCGCAAAGAGGCCCAGGTTGGTAAACAAGCCCGTGAGCGCCAACGGCATAAACTGATCAAGCCACCGTAAATACAGCCAGGGGCTGCGATCGCTCTGCGGAAAATACCGGTACAGCAGCACCACGTCCCAGGCGAGCATGACGCCATAGCCCAGAGCAATTGATGCCAACAGGCCCTCGACCGGCGGCAGTCCCAGCGCCAGCGCGGCCAGGGCGCACAGGCACGCCACGCCAATGGCAGCCGCAAAGCTGCACAGGATACCGCGGTAATCCTTGATGGCCGTGAGGTAACTCATGCCGTTCCAGTTGACGATCATAATGTTGAACAGCCACAGGCACAGCAGCCCCTGCAGCAGCGTGGCGCCCGAGAACAGCAAAAAGACGCCGTAGAGCACCGTGCCCGCAACGAGCATAATGGCGTTGGAGCCCCAAAACGAAGGTAGGATCTCATCCTCGCGCTCGGCAAAAAGCATGTCCGCCAAAAAGCGCGTGACCGGCATGGAGAAAAAGCTCGTGAGCGTGAGCGACGCCAGCAGCGTATAGGTCACCATGCACACCAGCAGATCTTGGTTGGCACGGCCCACATCCCACAGACCGCACAGCACCAAGATACCCACCTGGAGCAGCACGCCCAACAGCATGGGGCCCGTGCACACAATGCCAGCGTAGCCATAGGCGCGCATCGTGGCAAACAGGCCCTTGCGCCTAAACAGGCGCTTGAGCTCAAAACCGATTCCGGCCACCGGCTACTCCCCCTCTCTGGGCAGGTCAAACGCTTGCGCCGTCTCGTCGTACAGCGCGCGATAGTTGGCGAGCATCTGCTCGTGCAAGAAGTACGTGGCAACGCGACGCTGGCCGCGCTCCCCCATCTCAATGCGACGAGCGCGGCTTGTGCACATGCGTTCCATGGCATCGGCCAAGCCCTTGCGATACATAGGCGGCGTCACAAAACCCGCCACGCCAAAGTCGTCGCCCGGGGCGCCTTCGAGAAGCTCGCGACAGCAGCCCACCTCAGTCGTCACGCAGGGACGGCGCGCTGCAAGCGACTCCAGCACGCTGAGCGGCTGGCCCTCGGAGATGCTCGTCAAAATGGTAAAGTCGAGCTTTTCCATGTACTCGACCACGTTGACGCGGCCGGTAAAGATCAGGTCGCGCACGCCCAGGGTTTCGACCAGCGCGTGGCACTCGGCGCCGTACTCCTCGTCGTCCACGCCGCCCATGATGTGCAGGCGCACCTTGGGCAGGCGCTCGTGCAACTCAAAGAAGGCATAGATCATGGTCTTGACGTCCTTGATGGGCGCCAGACGCACTACCGCGCCAATGTCCACCCAGCCGTCATCGGGCTTTAAGGGGATGTCCTTAAAGCGGTCGAACTGGATGCCGTTGGGGATAACCAGGCATTTGTCCGCATCGCAGCCCATATCGATCTGCGTCTTGCGGGCGTTATGGAACAAACTCGTCACACGGAAGGCGCGGCGATAGATCTCCTCCGAAAGCAGGTAGAAAAAGCGAATCCAGCGGTCCTTAAATGACGGCACCACCCAATCGGCGCGAATGATCTCTTCCTCGCGCTCGCGGGTATAGATGCCATGCTCGGTCAGCAGCACCGGCGCATGGTGAACGCTTGAGCCTAGGCAGGCGAGCAGGCCACCGTAGCCGGTCGAGATGGCATGGTACACATCGGCCACCGGCACCTCGCTGCCCAACAGGTAGAGCACGGGCAGCAACATGGAGCGCATGGTATGAAATGCATCGGCAAAGGGCGTGTAGGGATACTCGGCCAGGCACACGTCGCGAAAGATATCCATAAACGTGCGGCTCTGCAAAAACGAGAGCGGATGCACGCGACGGCGGTGGAAGATATCGAATAACACGTCCCAGTCCGGATTGGAGAGCGACACCAGACGGCGTAGCGCCTCGCGCTCACGGTCGTTAAAACTGGCTTCATGTTGCTCGCCCGAAAGCCGCAGGGCATCGTCCAGGAACACCTCGTGCACCTCGACCACGTTGCCGGGCAGCTCGTAGACAAACTTGCCACGGTCGGCAGCATGCGCGCCGATCACCCACAGCACAAACTCGTGCTCGGGCATGGCCGTAATGTAGCCATGCATCCAGGTAGATACGCCGCCGTGCACATAGGGGTAGCAACCCTCGAGTACCAAGCAGATTCTCATTTATCGCCACCCTCCTTGCGCTCGATCGTCACGGTCTTATCATTTGCCTTGAGCAGATACAGATTGCCCGTAAGGTGCGTCAGTTCGCCACCCGTCACCGCACCCGGCTCGCCATTATTAACGCGGAACATGAGCCACGCCTCGTCGTGGAAATTGCCCAGGCTGAGCGTCCAGGCATCCGCACTGGTATCCACGTTCACCGTAACCGACGAAAAGCGCTGGATAGCACCGGAGCACTCCGATGCCGTCTGGTGCCGCAGATCGGGCGCCGACTTGGTAAGCCACTCCAGGAAGTCGGTCAGGCCGCCCTTGTAGACCTCCCAGCCCTCTTTGGCGCCGCGATCGGGATCGAGCAGGTCGTCCGGGTGCATAAAGTGCGTGCTCACGTAGTGCATGTTGAGCTCGGACACGGCGGCCAGGCGCATATAGGAATCGTCGACCATGCCACCCGAGACAATACGCGGCTGCTCCACAATGCCATCGCTCGCCACGCCAAACTCCTGTACGTACGGCAGGTCGGTGCCGTCCTCAAAATACGTGCTGGCGATGGTCTTAATGCGCGGAACGTCGGTGCCAATGAGCTTGCGCGCTCGGGCCGAAAGGATATTCGACGGCGGCACGTAAACCGAGCCATGAGCGTTGGGCAGGACCTCGTCCTGAAACGCGATAAGTTCGTTGAGCGAAGCGACAAGCGTCTCTTTGTTCTTCCAGGTCTTGTAGACGTACAGCGTGCCATAGTCGGTGTCCCAGAGTGCCAGAGGCTGATGGTTGTAGCCGTGAAAGCCCAGCTCTCCGCCCATCTGCAGCAGCATGCCGCCAAAGTAGCGGAACTGTGTGGTATCGGCTTGGCGCGCGGGCTCGGTCTGGTTGACCGCGTCCTCGTAGTTTTCGATCATCACGCCGGTATAGCGAATGCCGTATTTTTGCGCGAGCTTTTGCAGATCGGGCCACCAGACCTTGGCATAAAAGTCGGCGATGGAAAGGCCGTAGTCACGCTTGATATAAGTACCATCGCCCGAGGGCACGGGGCTAGGAAAGTCGTCCAAATAGAACACGGCGCTGTTGATGACCGGATAGGCCGTGGCATCACCCAACAGACTGATCGCCGCGGCGTAAAAGCCACGCATGACCTTGTCATAGATACCGATATTGCATACCACGGTGCGCCCGCTACCGCAGTCATTCGACCAAATGAGCGGGGCGCCCGCATCGCCGGTCATAGCCCACACACGAGCCGTCTCGCGCAGCGATACCGAAAGCGACGAATCAAAGGGGTCCGAGAGCTCGTAGCGCTCTCCCCCGCCCAGCATAAAGTCCTCGCTCGGCACAATGCTTTCGGCTTTTACATAGTCATATCCGGCCGATTCAATGCCAAGCTTGGAGGCAATCACTTGCAGATAGCTCGAGTTATCCGGCGGCATGGCGAGCATAAGCGAACCGCCGGCACTCACCCAACTCATAATGTCGCTCAGGTGCGTACCGAGCCCATCGAGCGACGGCATGAGCAAAATCGCGCGATCGAAGGAGGTCAGCGAGGGAAAGGCATCCGCACCATCCAGGGCAAGGTCAACATCGCGGTGCGCAATCTTCATGTCGAGCAGGATCTGGTCGAACTGCTCCTTTACGTCCTCGACGCCAGCTTGATCGGAATCGGTAATGACCAGGCACGTGGGCTTTTGGCCAAAGATTGCCGAGCTTGCAGGCGTAGCGTCGTTGGCGGCAAGCATGCCCAGCTTATGCTGACCCGCACTGTACTGCACGCCGGCACGTTCCACCAGCAGCACGGCGGCCATGGCAATAAAGACAGCCCACACTACGAGCAGTCCCATCCAACGAAAGCGGCCTGCACGGTCGCGGATATGTTGCACCACGCTCATCGGGCCTCCTCCCCGTCGCGCCAAAACGCCAGCTGCTCGCGGTTGGCGGCACTCAAATACACATGCTGATTGTCGATCGCATCGATTACACGGTGGACCTCGTCACCGTCGCGGCGCATCACGGCCAGGCGCAGGCAAAGCATCCAAACCTCCTGCTCCTCGGGCACGTCGAGCACCAGCTGGTCGGTCACGGTCTGTGCCTCGTCGATCTGTCCGACATCGGCCAGCGCCGTCGCGTATCGAATGCGCAGCTCAAGGGTATCCTCGCGCTCGCAGCGACGCGCAAGCAGGCGCGCGTACTGTTGGCGCTGAATCTGAGCCACGCGCCCCTCGGCCAAGCCCGAGCCCAAGTATTCACCAAGAAAATCGCAGTATTCGTTGAGGTTTTGAGCGCTCGGGTCCGTCTTAAAGGCGCGCTCCAGCTGCTGCAGTTTAAGGTCGGACTCCTTGGAGATCTGCGCCACTGCCGTCGCGGCATAGTGCGCCACCTCAACGTCGTCGTTAAGCTTAGCCGCCTGCAGCTGCGCCAGGTACGCGTCGGGCTCCTCGGTGAGCATGGAGAGCATTAGGCGGCGCCGGTATGCCGGGTCGTTGACGATGAGCGCCTCCTCGAGCGGCACTACGCCTGAATCGTCCTCACCACTCGGTACCGACATACTGCGATGCAGGTCGTCGTTGAAGCGCAGCGACTCCAGCGCAGACTCTTTCAGCCCCTCGCCAAACACCGCGCTGCGGACCGATAGCAGAACCACCAGCAACGGGCCCCACAGCGGCACCAGCACTATCACAGCCAGCATGTGCCCGCGCACCGGCAGCAGGCCCAGCTTCATGAGCGTCCACAGCATCAGGCAAACCAGCGCATGAATCAGCAGCAAGACGGCAGCAACGACAAGCGAGATCAAGCGGCACCCCCCTCACCGTCACCGGTGTAAGAGATGTGCTGCAGCAGCTCCACGATGTCCTCGTCGTCGACGGGCTCCACCGCAATCTGCTTTGCGCTCAGGCGCTCGCGGATAATGGGCAGATCGCACGCCTTTGCCTGGCGCATAAGCAGGTAAAGCACGTCGCCGTCGACCAAGCCCGCCGCATCGCTCTCGCGGATTGCCGACCCAATTGCGCCCACCAGCTCGCCGAAAGGCTCCATGCCCGGTACCACGCGCAGGAGCAAAAAGCTGCCCATCTTGCCATCTGCCAGCGCCTGCTCGGCCGCGAGCTCTTGGCCAAAGGCAGCCTGTTTGAGCACGCAAGTGCCGTCAACGCAGCGTTTATCCTGTGCCACCGCCTCATAGTCAAAGGCACGGCCCAGCGCGCTTTCGACCAGGCCGCACAAGATGCGGAACAGGTTTTGGTAATAGAGCGTCATTTGGTTTTCGGCCGCACGATGCACAAAGATCAACACGGCGGGCGCCCCGTCACGCTCGATCGTGTATCCAAACATGGGAAGCCCCGGCGTCAGCTCGCGGTTCACCCACAGATTCGAACGACCCCCGTCGCCCAAAAGAGGTGCAAGCTGCTCAAGCGTGAGCGAGCGTGCGGCATCTTCGGCAATCGCGGGACTTGCTGCCACCAGGCGTGCAAATGCTCCGCCTGAAACATGGTAGATCGCCACCGAATCGTTCTCGAGGATCTCGCCCAGAAGCTCGCAGCACTTGCGATAGATGTCGCGTGGGTTGAACACGTCGAGCTCCTGCGTCACGGCAAAGATCTTGCCAAAGCTGTCGTGGCGACCCACGATCTGGCGCCTGTACGCGCGCTTGTCCTCGATCGCGTCGTGGTAGAGCTGCGTAAGGAACGTATTGCGGTTGCGCACGAGCTCGTTTTGATCGCGCTCCGCCCTAATGGCTTCGCTGTTGCGCAGCTGCACATAGCCGCACACGGCACCCACAACAAAGTACGCAATAAACGGCAGCCAGTTGGACGGCTCGTAGAACAGGCCCTGGAAAGTATAGCCGTACTGAGTAAAGTAGCTCGCAGCCAAACCCACCGACGCCAGCAGCGCCGCAACCAGGCCAAAATCGAGCCCATACAGCGTGCCGATCAGTACCACGTACAGCAGGCGGTAGTCGAGCACGTTAAGCTGAGCAGACTGCGAAAACGCCAGCTCCAGGCCCTCAAAGAGCACCCAGGCCAGCGCGGTCTCCAGGCATTTGATGGGCAGTGTCCGCCCGCGCATGCGGTCGATGGCGGCACGCAGCGGATGGCGCTTGCCCGCGAGGGTCTGCTCCCAGCGGGCGTGTATGGTCGAAAGATCGCACAGCACGTCATAGCGCTGGAACCACCCGTAGCGCGTGCGGACGGTATCGCTCGGAGCAATGGAGACGACGGCGTCCCCGTCGTAGGTAATGTCGAGCCCCGGGAACAAGCCCTTGAGCGCCTCGCCCAGGTCTCCCACGGTGTGGGCAAAGCTATCCGGAACCTCGAGTTCCTCGAATATGGCATCCCAGCTGTCGAAGATGCGACGCACCAGAACGGCCAGCTCCTCGGCGCAGAGGGCACCGAGCGGTGAGTCCGCCCCAGCCCTCATGACAGCAGAGCCTTGCGAGCACGCCTCGAACAGCGGGGTCAAAATCGGGTCTTCCAGCGTGGGCGAGGCGGTGTACAGATACGGCACGCGCAAGATCTTGGCCTGAATGCCGTCGCGGACCGCATAGTAGCGGCACAGGTCGTTGGCCGCACGGGCAATGATGCCCTTGCCGTTTTGCCCCGCAGCGTCCACCGCACCGTCCGCTCCCATGGGACCAGTCACAAACAGCAGCTGAATCTGGCGACCCATGCAAGCTCGAAAGACGGAGCGCAGCAGCTCGATGTCGCCAACGGCCTCGGTATGCGGCGTGAGATAGGTAGAGAGGTAGACCACACGGTCGAATTCGTAAGCCTGGTCCAGGTGCTGCAGCAGCTCTTTCCAAGACGCATGGAGCGACGACCCGTCGCGGCGCGCCTCGTTGGCCGCCACGACCTGAACATGGTCACCGGGAAACGCCTTGGCACAAAAGTCGTCATCGACATACACGGTATTGCCAACAACCAGCACTTCCACCGTGCGCTCCCCCTCCCCAAATTTAGCTTTTGCCATGGTAAACATGCATATTGTACGCTGTCAATGTAGGCCAAAGGCAACTTTAAAGCTGTTTTAAGAACTTTTTCAGACGGGAAGCGACTCGCGCCTGAGCCAGAGAGCCCTACACGTGCCGCTGCACGGCGGAGAAAGGCGAATCCACTACCCCTCAGGCATAATTCCTGAGCAAAATCAAGCAGAGCACACGGCTTTTTGCGCCACTTTAAGACGTAATCGGGATGTGGCGAGAGGCCAAATTCGGAAGTGCGGGGAAAACCAAAGGAATGCTGACCAGACCCCCGTTTTAGGCTTCCGCGACCTGCGGTTTTGATACAAAAAAACCGCGTTGTGCTCGAAGGTTTTCGATTTTTCCCCGCACTTCTGTAATTACATCTCTGGATCGAGGGCGCAGGCAATGGTGACGACATCCACGATAGCGCCCCCCCTATGCCTGATACCAAAATCGTTCCATAGGGACCCGTTTCCCAATGGGATGATTCTTCACAAAGGGCATTAAGGCGCATGAGAACATGGTAGAGGCAAGCAAGCGCGCTTCCACGTTTTCGCCCATGGTGACCACGGTATAATCCAACGAGACAAGCAACGAACGGGAAAGGCAGCGCGGATGAACCTGGGCAGCGAGAGCGAGACCGTCGAGTTCAAGAAGTCCACTGGCGAGCATAAAGAAGCACTGCAAGCCATCAGCGCCATGCTGAACAAGCACGGCCGCGGCGAGCTCTACTTCGGCGTGAAGGACAACGGCGATGTCATCGGCCAGGATGTCAGCGACGCAACGCTGCGCCAGGTGACGTCGTGGGTGTCCGACAAGATCGAGCCCGCGGTGTTCCCGACGGTCGAGTGCCTCGACGCCGATGATGGGCTGCGATACATCAAAATTGCCTTCTCAGGTGCCGACGCCCCCTACTCCGCCGACGGACGCTACTTCACCCGCGTGGGGACTTCGAACAAAGCGCTGTCGGCCTCGGAGCTGAGCGCCATGGTCGTCAAGCGTGAGCGCGCCCGTAGCCCGTGGGACTCGCTGCCGTCCGGCAGGCCCGTCTCCGACGCCGACGAGCAGGCGGTGCGTGACTTCGTCGCGCGCGGCGGCAGGGCCGGACGCGTGGGCGGCGGGTTCGCCGGCGTGGAGGACACCTTGGCAAGGCTCGACCTCGTCGCGCCCGACGGCAGCCTAAGAAACGCCGCGGTGGAGCTGTTCTGCGAGGGATCCGACACCTACCCCAGGATGAAGCTGGGGCTTCTGGGCGGCAACACCAAGGCCAAGATCCTCGACCTGCGCCGCGAGTGCGGCACCATGCTCAAGCTGCTCGACTTCGCCGAGTACTTCGTGACATCGAACATCAGGCGCGAGTTCGTCATCGGCGAGACGGGCATGTACCGCAAGGAGATCCCCGAGATCCCGGCCGAGGCCATCCGCGAGGCGGTTGCCAACGCGCTGTGCCACCGCGACTACACCACCGGCACCGCCGTCGAGGTCAACGTGTTCATGGACACCGTCCAGATCGTGAGCCCGGGCCTGTTCCCCGAGGGCGACTCGCCGCAAGAGCACCTAGACGGTACCGCGAGCGAGTTCGGCCTCCGAAACCCCGCGATCGCGCGCACCCTGTTCCGCGCCGGCGTCATCGAGCAGTACGGCACGGGCATACCGCGCATCAAGGAGGCCTGCGAGGCAGCCGGCGTGAGGTTCCGCTTCGAGCAGACCGTCAACAGCACCGTCGTCGTCTTCGAGCGTCCTGGGTTGCAGAAAGCGGCCTTCAGGAGAACCGCGGCCGACAACCGACCGCTCCTCAGCGAGCGCGAACGAGCAGCGATGGCAATTGCCGCCGCTCAGGGGAAAATCACGACCTCCGACCTCGCGCGGGAGTCCAATGTCGGTAGGAAAACGGCCTCGAAGACTCTGAAAGACCTTGCCGGGCGAGGCCTGTTGGAATGGGTAGGGAAAAGCCCGAAAGACCCGCACCAGTTCTACAGGATGCCAAGCGAAGTTTGAGGCTGCAGGTCCTAGCCGGGAAACAGGCCCATTGCGTTTGCTGCCCTCCCCCTGCTGGGCACTACTGAGTAATCTACTGGGCACTGCTGAGTAATCTACTGAGTAGTGCCCAAGCGCGAGTTGGCAAGTCCGCCGAAGCCCAGAGAAACGGCTCCGAAGAATATACTGACCGCTACTGACCGCTACTGATCGCGGCATTCGGCAGGCCCGCCGAATGCCGCGGTCTCCCGAGACTAGCAGAGCCGCCCTTATTGTTAGCGCTGCCGAAGCAAGCCCTACTTCAGCAGCAACTTGAATTTTCGTGCGATGAGCCTCCCCGGAACCAAGAGCCTTTTGCCCTAATCACAACACCGCAATTCAAGCACCGCAGAAAACTCCATTAGCGATGAACCAGCCACTTGAAGACGTGATCAAGGTGCGGCAAGGGGTCAAATTCGGAAGTGCGGGGAAAATCGAAGAAATGCTAACCAGGCCCCAGTTTTCGCTTCCGCGAACTGCGGTTTTGGTGCTAAAAATCGCGTTGTGCTCGAAGGTTCTCGATTTTCCCCGCACTTCCGTAATTACATCCTTGGATCGAGAGTGCAGGCAACAATGACGTCATCCGCGATAGCACCCAACAGTCACGGACGTACAAAAGGCCGTTGCCGGAAGCCTCCATACAACGACTCTTCTTTGCGCGCGCCACGCTCGCAATGCTCCATTAAATGTAACTAATTGATTTGCTATATACCATTCATAATGGCACATAGCAAATCAATTAGTTACATGTGGAGGCAGAACATGAGGGAGTACGTCGAGAAGCAGCTGCACACTAGAGTCGATTGCGAGCCCAACGACGCCTCGGAAATAACGACGCAAAACTCTTTCCGAAAGTGTAGGTGAGCGAAATGGCGACTCATGCATACGATGACCTTTATTCTTATCTAGCCGCATTCAAGAACAGCTCTCTTGCCGAAATAATTGCGTACCTAGAAGAACTGGGGCAAAGGAGGTTCGACGCCTTTATTAGGGGCCTTGCACCCCTTATCCCAATCGAAAAAATCGAAAATCAATCCCTGTTCAATTTTTCTGTTGACTCCACCCTTGAAGGAGGCAAATTCCCCTGCACTGACTATGCCTGTCGAGAGCAAAACATTTACCATTTGGCAAAGTTCTCAGCATTGTATGCAGATAAAACACTGATTCATTGCCCTATAGAATCGGCATTCGAAATGGGGCACGATGATTATGTCTCAGTCGATGAACTTGCATTCGGGATCTATTTGACCATGCGAGTCGAAGACATAGTCAAAGCTGGAATACTCGGATTTTCGAGCAATTACATTCCTCTTTGCAAAGATTGCCTAGCGCGACAAATCGAAAGAGAATCAAAAGCAAAAGGATTGATATCGAGTTATTGGGATGAACTCGTACGACAATTCTGTTCCTCTGCCTCGTGTACTTTAAAACAAGCACCAGATGGGAATCTGTATGTAGCGATTGAGGGAATGGATGCATATGGGTCCCATGATGAGATGGATGTCGATTTCCTGGTAATCCCGTCTGAATACGAATCGCTCTATGCAAGCCAAGGCGAAACGCGATTGGATAGAGACATGCTGGAGAAAGGCGGCATCTTGACTATCCTACTGCCATTGTTGGACGATTACTTTCAAGCCCTCGTCAATCCCTATTTTTCGAATAGCTCGTATTTAACCACTCGTCCAGCTCAGATTGAGTTCCTCGAGTCCGCAACTTCCACCCTTTATCCTCGAAAAGATCAGACCATACCCATTCGCCGGTTATCTTGCCCCCTCCCCATTGCTGAAAATGCAACGTTGCGTAGCATCCTTGATTGCCGCATTAGAAACGAAGAGTCGTTTCTTGTGTTTAGGGATACCTTGTCCAAAGGCCTGAGCGAAAGGCCCATCGACACCTCGACATTAGCTGACCTGAAGAACGACCTAATTGAGCCCGAGCTTCACAAGATATCTTTAGTGATGAAAAACGAGCGATCCCGATTAGTCACCTCCGCAGGCATTGAAGCCGCTATCGGAATTGCGAGCTTTACATTGGGGCAATACGGAATCGCATCACCTTCTGATGCCATGGCCTTCCTCGGGGCTGCCGGCATAGGGGCCGTTGCATCTCAATCCGCAGATTTCTTGCGAGAAGCCAAGGCAAAAGAGAACCCCATGTATTTCCTCTGGAAGCTCAATAGAAACAACCGTCTGTAACCTAAGGGGCAGAACACCGCAGTCGCCGAGCATATCTCGATCATTAAATAAAGGCAGCACTAGAAAGGATGCGAATCGTGAAGAACCGATTCCCTTTACGAATGCCTAATGCAGTAAAAATCACTGGTAGATCCGAGCAGTTTAACCAAGACGACAAGAGCGCGCTCAGATTGCTGTCTGCAGTAGCTAGCCAAGTATAGATACCATCCTGTTTCCAAATTCGGTCCTACGATAAACCCTTTCTTCTTTCTCAATTTCGTCGGGATCGTCGAAGATGAGCGTCGTATCTACTACGTCCCACTGCTGCCGATGGATATCCTCAATCAGCAATCCCAGTCCGGTTAATCGAAGAAGAACTTCTGCATCTCTGCCTCTGAGCGTCTGAAAAGTTTCCTTTTCTCGAAGCATTTCGTAGTCTCCAGGTAGAAATCTGTCCAAAGTCTCTGCAAACAAACGAAGATCGTCCCAGCTAATTTCTTTATCTAGGTAGGCCTCATAAATCTTTGCTAGTCGCCGCGCTTTGTCCTCCTCAATGTATCTTTCGAGCAGGATAAGCAGGTACTCAATATCGCGCTTCCTATTTGACTCTTCAAAGTATTGCTTGTACTTGTTCCATGAGCCATTTTCAAAAGAGTCGCGGTTGAACTCATCGAGGAAACACGCATACTTCTTCAGCAGATGCGCATTGTGGATATTGTTTCCGATTTTGTAGATGCTCACTAGGCTTGAGATGACGGGGATGTCCTTCAAGAACTCGTTTTGGAGAATTTCGTCCAGGCCAACCTCTGCGATATTCGAAATAAGTTCGAGAGAGTCGCTGCAAATAGTCGGCCTTGCGTCGTCTTGCAAGCGCGATAGACCGGCCTTAGTTGATTCCTCTGCGTTTGCCATAAGATTACCTTTCATAATAATTTGCCAGTTTTGGCATGCGTTTGCAGCGCCGCTTTTCTGAAAGTGGCTCCGATTTAAATGCCATCCCCCGAATAAGCGCTCAGGTTCGATTCAACAAGTGCATTGGTTGAAAAGAGCTTTAGACCCCCTTCGAGGTAAAAGTCGCTTGTGCAGAGCAACCAAATCATCTTGTCGAGCTTGTAGGCAGTGGCCTCGGGGTCCACGCCGCCCTTCCGCGCCGCGCGCGCGGCTTCGAAATAGAAACGAGCCACTTCGACCTCGCTGTCAGTGGTAGCGTAAAACTGAACAGTATTCAGTAGGCCGTTGACACAAACATCGACGAGCGGCTGCTGAACAAGCCCGAGGACCTGTTCAGGGCGATGCAGCTCGAGCTCATGGAGCTGCACCACGGTTCGCCCTCGACCGTCTTCTGCACGCAGTGCAGGTCGAAGGGCTAGGCAGGAGCCCCGAGGCTTTTCCTAATTCTAGGTGTTAAAGTCGATTACTGCCTGCCGTGGAATAGCCTCCACTTTTCGTCTTCGATGTCTCTTTCAATTGATGACTTCACTTTTGACAGCCATTCTCTGTGTTTTAAATATGCAACACCTGCGGGCAGCTGAGCAGCAATCGAGTCAATCGCCTCAATCTCCTTGAGCTTTGCTGGAATAAAGCCTTTTTCAGGGGACCCGCTCATTGAAGATCGACGGAGATCCAAATGGTTGATCGATATCCCGTCTTTATCGAGCGTCAGAATGAGGGTGATAGCCCTAATCCTCGTCTCGTCATTGCAATCGGACAAGGCCCAGCTAATTCTATCGAGGCTATTTGCGTCGGCGATCCTTTCGCGGATGGTATATTCCAAGCGCTCCCAAAAAATATCGCTCGAGAGCGCATTTGCGTCATGAACGGGAAACAAAACGGCTATTTCAAGCCTGCCGAGTGGTTCGCTCAGCGCTTCATCGATCATTGCTTTCAGCAGATTCCAGGCATGATCATCCTGGACGGTCCAAAACGAGCTGATTCTTCGCAGGAGATCGTGCCTTTGTCGGTAGTCGAGGTTGGCAACGTACTCCAAAAAACGGTCAATCATTGAGCTGTCAAGGCGTAAAAGGCAGCGTAGGAAAGCGAGGTTATAGTCGAAAGTAGGATATCCTTCAAGTGCGAGAAAATACAGGTTGACGGCCGGTGAGGGATTGGATTCGAAGTACGAATCTAGAGCGGAGACGCGCTTTTCGTCTCCGCAGTTGCCGAAAAACCGCCAAACCCCATCATTGTGTATATGTTCGGAAAGCCAAGAAGCATATTTGAGGATATAGCCAGGATGCTTTGGCTCGACTATCTCCAAATCTTCCAAGCAGAGATGCGTTCTGCCGTCGTCGAGTCTTGCGAGAATTTCGTCGAGCTCCTCCTTGTCGGGCCCGTTCTTTATTGCTAGCAAATCAAGATAGTCAAACAGGGCCGGATGGTCACTCACGTCGATCACCGCGCCCAGCTCGTTTCTAAGGACCTTCCTGCCGATGGTTTCAGCAAGATGATCAAGTGCTTCGTACGGGACAGGGATCGTCGAGGGCGACGAAGCGATATTGCGTGCGATTATGCTTGAGGCAGTATCTGGGGTCCTTTTGGCGATTTCCAGAAGGACTTTTCCGATAGCCCTGCCCGACTCCCACTCTTTATCGGAAATCTCATAATCTTCGGCTAGCTTTCCCAGGGCTTCGGTCAGTCGTTCTAGCGGTAACTCTTCCGCGGATATCCTCGGTTCTTTCTCTACGAGAGACTCGGAGTTCTCCAGACCAAGTGCGTCGAATGCGCTCTGGCGGAACCCATCGAGGCTCAGAGGGGGATTCTGCGCGCATGTTTCGTAAATCTGGTTGATGCTTAAGCTGCATAAGAGATCGATTGTCGAGTCTTCGGTTATATATTTGGGGAATAGCTCTTCAATCCTCGAGAGTACCGAATACATGTTTTCTGCGTACTCCGCTTCAGGTTCTTTGCCATAGAACGAGAAGTGC
Organism: uncultured Collinsella sp.; assembly: GCA_900540995.1. Taxonomy (GTDB): domain Bacteria; phylum Actinomycetota; class Coriobacteriia; order Coriobacteriales; family Coriobacteriaceae; genus Collinsella. The sequence continues at coordinate 43,293 of UQHO01000012.1, forward strand.
TGCCGAAAAGTGGATTTAACTTGCCTGCTGAATTCGGTTTCGACCAGAACGGAGAGCGCCCGGAAGCAATGGGCGTGGAGCTCGGCCAGCTCTGATGTGAAATTGAAGGTCAAAGTGTTGTATGTGTACGTTATGCCGTTTTGACAAACGCGCTGGGCCCTTGAAGAGAGGTATGAACTCGTCAAGACGATCAGACATGCTGCAACATTGCGGGAATGCGATTGTTGATATTTTTGAGCGAGGGCATCGAGTTTGCTGTTTTCCAAATCGAATCCCGTACGATCGAGATCGTAAGCGAAAGCGCCGTCCGGCCCGCATGCCCAGTTGTACTCGGCCGCTCGCTCGGTGCCTCTTTCTACACACTTCACGAACAACTCGGAGGCTGTTTGCGAATACTCGCTTGAGTTCATCAGGGATACAGAAATTTGCAGGGGCATAGATCCGTCGGATGTCGAATTCATGCCGAGAATTTCTTCCGATACGTCAGCGCAATCAGCGTTTTCGATGCGGTTTGAGGCAAAGGCGAGCGCCTGTATGGGGAGGAATTGATTGAATGTGACTATGAACTGATCGGCAATTCGCGCATCCCGATTCTTTATTTCATCCCAAGCTTTCTCGCATTCCCTTCGAAGGTAGTCGTACACGCTCGCACTTCCGCACACTTCAGCCATTGACTTGGCGGCTTTGAGATACGGCGCGTTCGGCATTTCTGCGGTATGCAGAATGAAATCCGCAAAACTGCCGTTCCCTTCTTTTGCGAAGTGGCGGCATATCAAGAAGTCGCGAAGATTCTGCTCTTCCATTCTTATGGCTAGCACGCCATCGGCGGAGGTAAGGATCGTGACAATTTCCTGGTCGTTCAATCTGGATGCAAAATCCCGAATCTCGGCGTCGTCGTACCCCAGCCCCAAGAGTTCCTCGTAACAAGGGTCTCCTTCAATAAGATCGCAGCAGTCGTAGATTGCAAGGTTCTCTGCGAGACGCTGCTCCCTGCTGGAGTACCCAGCTAAAGCAGAATTCATATAGATGTTCAAAAGATCGTATGGCTCTTGGATGGCTTCGAAATTGCCGTCTGCTATGGGGCTTGCTGCCATGATAGCCAAGCGCAGGTTTCCGTTTGCGATTGCCGATACTCTCTCCCTCAGTGCTATGTTTTTTATGTTGTATTCGGTCTCGAGTATCGCTTCTATATTTTCCGCGGTTAGAGGCTCCAGCTCTATTTCTCTGAAATTTAGATAACTGCCGATTTTTGCGGTCAACTCGCTTCGGTGCATCTTCCTGCAGGTGAGGACAATCTTTAGCTTTTTGTTTTCCAAACAGATTCCCAGCAAGTGCTCAAGTGACAGGTTGCCGTTTGCATCATCGACTAGAAGGATAATGTTTTCCGACTCCGACAAAATCAGCTCGATATCATCGTCGAGATGCGATGAATACCTAGAGTCCAAGATAAGAAGATCCCAGTGATGCCGTTTGCTGAATGAGAGGCATGCGTCGAGGGCGATCTTGGTTTTCCCCGATCCAGACTGCCCCTGAATCACCACTGCCTTGTTTTGCTCTATCGATTCGACGATGACTGAAAACTCGGAATCCCTGTGCATGAGGAGCTTCGACAGGTCGGTTGAGAAACGGTCGTTCAGGCTTCGCTCGATGAAGCGGTCTGGGGCGATGAATGATCCCTTTCCGAGTGGAACGCCCAATACCGTATGCGCTAGCGCAGGGTATTTTCCATCAAGGTCGCTCGCAATTGTCTCTGGCCCGATTATTTCTATCCGTGGATCGATGGCACGGACCTCCTCGAGTACCAGAGGTGAAAGGCGAAAGTATGTGTGGCACAGGATGATTCGATCTATGAGTTGCGGATTGATTCCGGTTTTGCTCCTGTCGAGGCAGTCTTTAGCATCATTTAGCAGCTTATTGCGGATGTCGGATTTAGAGGTTGTGTATGCCGCGAAGAGGTAGTGTCCATTCTCTCCTACGGAGTACATGTCTGGCACTCCGGTCGTGGTTTTATCCGTGCCGCATTGGGATCCTAATTCAATGATGTTGTTAAGCGAATATCTCCTATATAGATACTGATTTGCTAGTGTTTGAAAACGCCCGCCTTCGATCTGCCTTAGCTCTTCTTGGATCTGATTTATTTGGGACATTTTGCTCCTCGCGATAAATTCGCCTTTTGATTTCTCTTTTCTTACTCTAGTCCGCCTACCTCAGCAAGCCTTACAAGCTCGAGGGACGAGTCGACGACGTCCTCGAAGTCAAGCCCCGCCGCATAGGCCCTCGGATAAGGCGAGCGGAGGGCGCGTGACCCCGTCGGAAATGGCCGCCGTTAGGTGCGTGTTCGAGAGCTGCGCGGCGGAGCTGGATGGAGCCTGGGCAAGGCATTAGGGCATCCTCGTCCTTGTCGTAAGACTGCCATTAGAAGATCTTCTGCAAATCCTAAGCCACGTTTCAACTTGGCAACAGCTGCGGATCCTAGATATCGGCAAGACATTCGAGACTCTTGGATATGGCGTCGAAATAGATCCTTTGGTAATACTCCATGGTCTCGACCTTGCCGATCTCCGATCCGAGCCTCTTGGCCCAAGCTACGAGGGCCTTCCTGTCCTCGCCCTCGAGCGAGGCCGTGCACGACCTCATGTGGTCGCCCGGAAAAAGGACACTGTGCACAAGCCGAATATCTTCGGGAGGCATCTTCTCCATCGCCCTCGCGAGGAGGGAAGTGTCGAGGGAAATGAGCGACAGGATGGGTTCCGACCAGTCATCTGATTTCGAGAAAGCCAGATAGAGCTTCGTCGCGAATTGGTCGGGGGCGTTTATCAGGACGTTGCCAAGAGACTCCGACTCCCGTTCGCGTAGCGTCGTCAAGGCGAGCTCCCTCAGCCTGTCGACCTCCTCCAAAGCCGGAATCTCATGCGCTTCGCTCGAGTCGAAAGGGATCTCCTGCCATTCGACTCGATTCTTTCCGATTGACCTCACTGCAGACTCGGGATCCCGTCCAATGGAGGATTCCATCGCCTTGACGAGCGGCGCGACCCCTTCGGGAAAGGCGTCAGCAAATTCCCCCGCAATGCCTTTGACGGCACGCAGGACGTCGGGATAGACGTCGAACGACAAGCCGCGGCTCCCGTCCCCGGGGACAATCCCGGCGACTAAAGTCTCCACCATGCCAAGGACATCGGCATCGCGGAAAGTGGCGTGTCTGATGCCTTCGATACATTCAATAGCTTTCCGCGCGGCCGGCCCGTCGGGATGAAAGGTCGCAAGGTAATCTTCCAGGCAGGAACGAACATGCTTGGAATCGACCCCCTCACACCTCTCGAAAAAGCGGGGGATGAAGTCCAGGGCGGCGTATTTGAGCCGGCGCGACTCGAAAATGCCACCCCTAAGGATGGAATCCTCCCGGCTTGACGGAGGCCCGATGCGCATCCCCTTCGCCGCCCCCGCTGCAAAGCCGAAAGCCTCTTTGAAAACTGCCCTGGCAGACTCCGGGTCGGTGGGTTCAGCGAAGAACCCGGATTCCTTCATCCCGACCAGCACGGGGCGCATCTTGCTGAGGGATCGCAAGTTCGGCGATTCGCTTCCTTCAATCGCCGAAACGGCGTCCTCGAGCGCGCCTGGGTAGATGCCGCCCAGCACGCCTCCCAGAACGCGTTCCACAACCGAGCCGACCGAGGGCCTGAACCGGCACTTCCGCCAGACGGTCTTCTCGATGAGGCTCTCGTACTCCCTGGTCGTCCCCTTCTCCCCCTTCGGTCCTAGCCCTTTCCTCCACTCATCCTCGTTGCAGACGAGGAGGACCTTCTTCCTGCAGCCAACGACGAGGTGGTCGACCGCCCCGAGCAGCTCGCGAATGCCCATGTCGCACCTCTCCACGTCGTCTATGACGAGGAGGGTCTCGGGGCCGATGATGAGGTTCACGGCATTCAGCGGCGCCATCTTGAGATCGACGCCCGCCTTCTTCTCCAGCTCCCTGATCTTTTTCCCGAGGAACGATATTCCCGTGTCCTTGGCGAACCCGACGAGTGAATCCCACCTGCCCCTCTCCCCGCCGGCCGCGCACCCTATGGCGTATTTCGAGATGAAACCAGACTCAATCGCCCCGCAGAGCTCCGCTAAGTCCTTGGCGCCGTAGGCGGACGCCACCACGACGGGATGCCGGCTCTCATCCTCCTCCAGCTTCTCGGTCAGTGCGTGCTCGACAAAGTAGGTTTTCCCGCATCCCCATTCCCCGGTAAGCATGAGGGCGTACGAGTTCTCCTTGTCCTCGATGTACTCCCTCACGACGCCGATGATGTCATCCTCGTTCACCTTGGTCGCTCCTTGTCCGCCATCGGTTTCCACCCTTACCTTTCCTATGGCCAGGCGAGAGCCTACTCCAGCGCTTTCGGATCCCATTCGAACCCTTCGGCCTGCCGCCTTATCGCCGGGTCGATGCACTTCTTGACGAGCTCAAGCGCCGCGGCCGCGCGGTGCAAGCTAGTGGATGACCATTTCAAACAAATCTTTCGCGATAAAATCAACGCGCTTCTTAACGTCAAAACAACCATTCGCATAGCGTTTAGCAAAAGCTCTTGTAGTGGCATAACGCGATTCAGCGTATATGGGCAGCTTTTCCTTAAGCGATTTGTCTTTACATTTCGCGTTAAGTCGCTCTTCTAGCATGAGCAAGTTCCCAATAATCGAGTTTTCCTGAGCCTGCGAATCCGGAAGAATGTGCTCTATTGTGAATGCCTCAGAAACCCTAACACCAGACTTAAGCTCCTCGAGCAAGGCAAGGACCAACTTGCAGCGATCCTTCAACTTTGTTTCGCTATACAACGGCCACGAATGAGACCATCCAAGCGAAAGGAGATTAATTCGAAATGTTTCTTCTGAAGGCAGTTTTTCGTTAAAACTATTTTTCCACTCATCTAACACTTGCTGGGTGCAGTTCAACTCGATTGCGTATGAGTGTTTCACGATCGAATCCGATAGGTGGTTCGACTCCATTCCCCCGATTATCTTATAGCAAATATAGAACCGGTAAATAAATCCAATCGCATCATCATACTGCTCGCTCGTTAGCTGCTCTATTTCGCGAGCGTGCATTAAACTCATAAGAAGCGGCCTGAAGACGCGGACATTGTGTGTTCTTAAGAAACTCAAGATTTCCGCATTTCTGTCATCGCTGGTTGGCTCGACAATCTCTGCATAATATCCGGCTTTTAGCCTTAAATCATAGAGAAGATCAGCAGCCTTCTTTGGATCCGTAAAATCCCTTATTTTCTTATATGCTCCATCCTTGTCGCCTTGACCTAGGCGATATTTTTGAATTGCGTAGTGACGCAAAAAAGCTTTCATGTTCGAGCCGACTGTTGCTTCAATTTCCGACCATACCTGTTTTGCATCATCGCGCTTTTCTATAGGATGGATATAGCGCATAATATAGTTCTTCAGAAGCTCATGGTCCTCAAGCTCGATACCTCGCGCATTCAATATTTCGAATATTGTGTACGAATCTTCCTCAGACGATGATTTGATGTTTACATATGCGACAGAAATGACCGCATCCCTGAAGGCCAGCAACTCCTCATCCTTCATCTTGGCGAAACTTGCACTGAAATATTGGAAGGCTTTAACGATCAGTTCGTCTTTTGATCCGGACGCGCGTTTGCTCTTCGAGAAAGCCACAGCAGACATGGCAGCCGCATCTTCAGGAGAGATAGCAATTACTCCTTCGACGATCCTCGTTAATGATAAATGATTCTCCGGAGCGACGATCGCGTGCTCAACATCCTTAGTATCTATCGCCACTAGATATTTTTTTGTGCCATTAGCGTGGTTAATCATATTCCTTTTCTTGAAAGCGAACATGAGGCTAGACAGCAAGAGCGTTAGGGTAATAACTCTTTGTTGACCATCAATTATTGTAAAAACCCCGAGGCTGTCTTCTTCTTCTTCCTCCATCAGCACTATCGAACCGATGAAATGCGACGTAGCAACTTCCTCTGTCACAAGTTTGATGTCTTCGAATAGATCTTTCCAGTTATGCTCATCCCACACGTAAGCGCGCTGATTGCGAGGGATTCTATAGATTGAGTCATTAAGCAGCTTTCCAACCGTACTCTGACGTGCTTCAAATGCCATGTTGATCCCTTGCCTTCGCAATAGTTTTGTCGGCCTTGCCGCCTCTCGGCGTCACCAACGCCTTCGCTACAATAAAAGTCGGCACATCGCCGAGCAGGGCCGCCTTTTCGCTCGCGAACATGCCGACTGCCCCAATCAATCTCCGTCGCTGCCATCATCGTCGATTAACCAACATGTCAGCAGCAGGCAATCGTCACGTCCACAGTCCATTCTATATGCCGGCTGAGCATGGGGCGCATCTTAATCGCCAAGATATCCAGGAAGCCCGAGCTTCCAGGGAAATGCCTTCAGACGCCTTACGTTGGGTAGGCCCCCTACAGAGATCTATTGGCCGTGCACCGCAAACAACGCGTTAGGCCGTTGCACGCAATCGGCCAGCCACCCAGCATCCCCAATCCGCGTCACAACTCCCTACCCCGCTCCAGCCATCGTAATCTCCATACAGTGTCCAAACCCACACCAATAAAACCAACCCACGCAACAAGCAGCCCTCGCTTAGCAACCCAAACACCACCACAAGCCAGCAAGCAATCACCAGTCTGCGTTCGCAACATCGCTTGGAACGGCAAATGCTTACCGCGCCCTTGAAACACGCCAAACTCGTCTACAACCTGCGGTTTTTCGTTTATACTGCAATCGTTGAAATGCCGGTACGCTTGCAGAATCGTACCTGTTCCGATTACAGACGATATGAGCAGGACATAAAAACATTGAGAGCCCCTGCTGCATGAAAGAC
>UQHO01000013.1 GCA_900540995.1 uncultured Collinsella sp.
ACGGAGAGCACATTAAGTGCTCTCCGGCTCGTGCGGAACTCGCGATCGACCTTATGCCCCGCCCCTCGGGACTAAGGATACATGGTTGGAGTTGCTAGATGGCAAAATTCATTAGCTGGGAACTTGTCTTACCTTGCTTATCGAGACTTCTTCACCACCGGTTTAATAAAAAGAAGTACCGGTTGGGGCCGGTACTTCTTTTGGTGCATCGATATGTGGCTGCAGCTTTTGCCGTTAGCTTACAGGCCGCAGGCTGCTTTGAGTTCTTCGACTCGGTCAGTTTTTTCCCAGGTGAAGTCTGCGTCTTCGCGGCCGAAGTGGCCGTAGGCTGCCGTCTTTTCGTAGATGGGGCGACGCAGGTCTAGGTCGCGGATGATTGCGCCTGGGCGCAGGTCGAAGGTTTTCTCTACGGCCTCGACGATCTTGTCCTCGGCAACATGTGCGGTACCGAAGGTGTCGACCATGATTGAGAGGGGCTTGGAAACGCCGATGGCGTAGGCCAGCTCAACCTCGCAGCGGTCGGCCAGGCCGGCGGCAACGACGTTTTTGGCGACCCAGCGTGCGGCGTATGCGGCCGAGCGGTCGACCTTGGTACAGTCCTTGCCGCTAAAGGCACCGCCGCCGTGACGACCGTAGCCGCCGTAGGTGTCGACGATGATCTTGCGGCCGGTGAGGCCCGTGTCGCCCATGGGGCCGCCCACGACAAAGCGACCGGTGGGGTTCACGTAGATGTCCGCGTTGTCCCACGGCATGTTCTCGGCGGCCATGACCGGGGTGATGACGTGCTCGATAAGGTCAGCCTTGATCTTGCCCATGTCCTCGATCTCGGCGGCGTGCTGCGTGGAGATGACGATGGTCGTGACCTCGACGGGCTTGCCATCCTCGTAGCGCACGGTGATCTGGGTTTTGCCATCGGGACGCAGGTAGGCGAGGGTGCCGTCGTGGCGCACGGCTGCCAGGCGCTCGGCCAAGCGGCTGGCAAGGTAGTGTGGCATGGGCATGAGGGTCTTGGTCTCGTTGGAGGCATAACCGAACATCATGCCCTGGTCGCCGGCACCAATCAGGTCGATCGGGTCGGTGGTAGCGCCGGTCTGGGTCTCGAAGGACTCGTCAACGCCCTGGGCGATATCGGGCGACTGCTCGTGGATGAGGCTCATAACGCCGCAGGTGTCGCAGTCAAAACCGAACTTGGCACGGTTGTAGCCAATGCGGCGGATAACGCCGCGGGCGATTTCCTGTACGTCGACGTAGGCCTGGGTGCGAATCTCGCCGGCGACGATGACAGTGCCGGTGGTCACGAGGGTCTCGCAGGCGCAGCGGACGTTCTCGACGTTAGCGGGCACGCCGTTGGGCGCGATGTAGCCCTGCTCCTGCAGCTCTATTTCTTTGGCGAGTATTGCGTCGAGGACGGCGTCGCTGATCTGGTCGGCGATCTTATCAGGATGACCTTCGGTCACCGACTCCGACGTAAAAACAAAGGACCCATTTTGGGGCGGGATGGAACGAAGTTCTTCTGACATGATTGTCCTTTCAAAAAACGTGTCCCGGCGACCGTTACCATTCCGCCGGGCTCTCTATGCAAGGGCACATCATAGCGCGTAAATCAAACATTCACACCCTTTCCGCACCTACTCATTGGGGACAGACTTAAATGACCAGCCTTAAACTAAGAACGTCCCCAACGAATGGTCATTTAAGTCTGTCCCCAATGACTGGTCGGTGCCCTTTGTGCGGAGGTTGCTTTGATGCTTTATACTGATGCGGTTAGACATCCATCCTGCAATCGAGGAGATTTCCATGGCATCAGACGTTCGCGTCCGCTTTGCACCCTCACCGACGGGCAAGCTGCACATCGGCGGCGCCCGCACCGCTATCTATAACTGGGCTTTCGCCCGCGCAAACGGCGGCACGTTCATCCTGCGCATCGACGACACCGACCCCACCCGCTCCACCGACGAGAACACGCAGATTATCCTGCGCGCCATGCGTTGGCTGGGCCTGGACTGGGACGAGGGTCCCGAGGTGGGCGGCGATTTTGGCCCCTACGCCCAGACCGAGCGCCTGGACCTGTACAAGCAAGCCGCCCAGAAGCTTTGGGACGAGGGCAAGGCCTATCCCTGCTTCTGCACCAAGGAGCAGCTCGACGCCGATCGCAAGGCCGCGCAGGAGCGCAAGGACCCCTTCCAGGGCTATCAGCGCCGTTGCCGCGACCTTGATCCCGAGGAGGCCCGCCGCCGCATCGAGGCCGGCGAGTCCTACGTCCTGCGCATCAAGGTGCCCGAGGACCGCGGCGACGTCGTCATCCACGACGCTGTCCACGGCGAGGTCACCTTCGACGCCAAGGAGCTCGACGACTTTGTCATCTTCCGCTCCGATGGCACGCCCACGTACAACTTCGCGACCGTCGTCGACGACGCCATGATGAAAATCACCCATGTCATCCGCGGCGATGACCACCTGTCGAACACCCCGCGTCAGGTCATGGTCTACGAGGCCCTCGGCGCGCCCGTGCCCACGTTTGCTCACATCTCCATGATCTTGGGCGCCGACGGCAAGAAGCTCTCCAAGCGTCACGGCGCCACCTCGGTGGAGGAGTACCGCGACGCCGGCTACCTGTCCGACGCCTTCGTCAACTACCTTGCGCTGCTCGGCTGGTCGCTCGACGGCGAGACCACGATCATCCCGCGCGATGTCCTGGCCAGCAAGTTCTCGCTCGACCGCATCTCCAAGAACCCGGCGACCTTCGACCCCAAGAAGCTCGACTGGGTCAATGCCGAGTACATCAATGGCATGTCCGATGCTCAGTTTGCCGACGAGATCATGGTCCCCGAGCTGCACGAGGCGGGTCTCATCGAGGGTAATGTCGAGTACGGCGAGGATTGGATCGACGCGCTTGCCGCCATTGTCAAGCCGCGCACCAAGATGCCGGCCGACGCCGTGACCGTCGCCGCTCCCATCTTCGCTACGGCCGAGACGCTCGAGTATGACGAGAAATCCGTCAACAAGGGCCTGGCGAAGGAGGGCATGGGTGCCATTCTTGATGCCGCCAAGGCCGCGCTCGAGGGTGTGAACGAGTGGACGGCTGCCAACATTGACGCCGCGCTTGAGCCGCTGCCCGAGCAGATGGACCTCAAGAAGCGCGTGGTGTTCCAGGCCGTGCGCGTCGCCGTCTGCGGCAACATGGTGAGCCCTCCGCTGGGCGCGACCATGGCGCTCGTCGGTCGCGACGACTGCCTGGCGCGTATCGACCGCGCCCGCACGATGGCGCTGTAATTGCTGCGCAAACGTATGTATCCGAGCCCCGTTCACCCGAGCGGGGCTCTTGTTTCTATACCGAGCGAGTGGGTTGGTGGGACAAAATAATCAGTAGTGTTTGTCCCATGTTCGAGCGATGTAACGAGCTCGACACTCGTATCGGCCATGGGACAAACACTACTGATTATTTTGTCCCACCCCTTCCAGGTTCGTTTGAGGTGGTGTATGGCTCAACAACTTTCGCTGTTTGGTTCGCCGGAACCGGAGGAGGCTCCGAAGTCCGTGGCTCCTGCCGCCGCCCCGGCGCAGCCCGAGCCCGTACCCGAACCCGTCGTCGCCTATGCGAGCGTAGTCCTCGACATCCCGACGCGTGCGTTGTCCGAGCCATTCGCCTACGGCATCCCCCGGTCCCTTGCTAACGAGGCGCAGATCGGATCCACGGTCCTGGTCCACTTTGGTAACCGTGCCGCCGCGGGCTATATCGTCGACATTGCGCCTGAACTAGGCGACCTGCAAGGCATTGACGCTCTCGATACCGCGCGCATCAAGCCTATCGAGGCTATCCTCAGCAAGCCGCTCTTTACCGCCGAGGCTGCCCGTATCGCACGCTGGATGAGCCGCGAGTACGTTGCAACGCTTTCCGAGTGCCTGCGCCTGTTCTTGCCACCGGGTGGAAGCCCGCGCGTGGTCAAGGGCGATGACGGTGTGTGGACCGTTGAGCGCCCCGCCGTCAAACCCATCCAAAACCGCTGGGTTATGCTCACGCCCGAGGGTTTCGACTACACGCCGCCCAAGACCGCGGTCCGTCAGCGTCAGCTCATCGAGGCGCTCCAATGCGGTCCGGTCACGACGCGCGACCTCAACCTGCTCTACAACAGCATGTCGGCGACCATCAAGGCGCTCGAAAAACGCGGCGTCGTGGTTGTGGAGGAGCGCCGCGCCTGGCGTGGATGCAGCGAGCAGACCACGCTGTCCTCGGCAAGCGGCAAGGCGCCGGTCGCACTTACCAAGGGCCAGCAGCAGGCGCTCGCGCAGATTGAACGCGCCCGTCTTGACGCCCACGGAGACGTGGTGCTCGTGGACGGTGTCACGGGCTCCGGCAAGACCGAAGTTTACCTTTCGGCGATTGAGCGCGTGCTGGCGGCCGGCCGTTCGGCCTGCGTGCTGGTGCCAGAGATCTCGCTGACGGCCCAGACTGTCGGCCGCTTCCGCTCGCGTTTTGGTGAGACGGTCGCGGTCTTCCACTCGCGCCTTTCGGCCGGCGAGCGCTTGGACCAGTGGGACATGGTCGCCAGCGGTGCCGCGCGCGTGGTCGTCGGCGCCCGCTCGGCGCTTTTTTGCCCGCTCAGCGGCCTTGGTCTCATCATCATCGATGAGGAGCATGAGACCAGCTACAAGCAGGGTTCCAGCCCGCGCTACCACGCACGTGAGGTGGCTGCCGAGATGGCGCGCCGCTACCGCTGCCCGCTCGTGTTGGGTTCCGCCACGCCTTCTGCCGAGGCCCTCGACCGCTGCCGCCGTGGCACGTATAACGGTGCCACCTGGACGCGCGTCGAGATGCCCGAGCGCCCGGGACAAGCCGTGCTGCCTACGGTTCGGATCGCCGACCTGCGCCGCGAGTTCTCGCATGGCAGCCGCTCTATGTTCTCAAAACCGCTTATGGAAGGCCTGGAACGCGTGGTCGAGCGTCGCGAGAAGGCCGTGCTCCTGCACAACCGTCGTGGCTTTGCGCCCTTCCTCATGTGCCGCGAGTGCGGCTGCGTTCCCACCTGCAACCATTGCTCCACCGCCCTTACGTACCACGAGCGCACGCACACGCTGCAGTGTCATACCTGTGGTTCGTCCTGGCGCGTGCAGCCCTATCCGGCGCCCACGAGCCGTTGCCCCAAATGTGGCAGTCGCTACCTGGCAAAAATGGGTCTGGGCACTCAACAGATCGAGGACGCGCTGCACCAGATGCTTCCCGAGGACGTCGCCATTATTCGCATGGATGCCGATTCCACACGCGGCAAGGATGCGCACAAAAAGCTGCTCGAGCAGTTCGATTCCGCCGATTGTGCGGTGCTGCTGGGCACCCAGATGATCGCCAAGGGCCTCGACTTTCCCGAGGTCACGCTCGTGGGCGTGGTCAATGCCGATTTCGCCCTCAAGCTGCCGGACTTCCGCGCAGGAGAACGCGCCTACGACTTGCTGGAGCAGGTTGCGGGCCGCGCCGGCCGCGGCGATCGCCCCGGTGAGGTGATCATCCAGACCTACCTGCCCGAGGATCCGGTCATTCGCGCTGTCACTGAGCATGATCGCTCGATCTTTACCGACTACGATCTGGATCAGCGCCGCGACGCACTGTACCCGCCGTATGTTCGCCTGGTCAACATTTTGGTGTGGTCGGCGAACCGAGACGACGCGCAGGACTACGTCGGGCGTATCGCAAAGCTTCTTATGCGTCGCTGGCATGCCGCCGCGCCTGAATTTTTGCGGGCGGGGAGCGCCGTGCCGCAGGTGCTTGGCCCGGCTTCGTGTGTAATCGAGAGAGCCAAGGACCGTTACCGCTTCCATCTGCTTGTGAAGTCGCCTGTGGGGTACCATGTCTCTGATGATATCGACGCCTGCCTCAAAGAGGCGGGCTCCATGCGCGGCGTGAGCGTGAGCGTTGACGTCGATGCGTATGATTTGATGTAACAAACCGAAAGGATGGCCATGGAAGCCAACGGAATCGTACTGTCGCCCGACCCTCGCCTGCGTCAGGAGTGCGCCGTCATTGAGGAGATCACCCCGGCGATCGAGGCACTTGCCGAGAAGATGAAGAAGATGATGTTCGATAACGGCGGTTGCGGCCTTGCCGCCCCGCAGATCGGCGAGCTCATCCAGCTTGTCACCATCGACTGCGACTATAGCGACAAGAACGACTATGACCCGTACGTGCTCATCAACCCTGTCATTGTTGAGCAGAGTGACCATCTGGTGCCGTTTAGCGAGGGCTGCCTTTCCATCCCTGGCATTAGCTGTGAGATTGAGCGTCCCGATCACGTTGTCGTCGAGGCGTATGACTTGGACGCCAACCTGATCCGCTATGAGGCCACGGGCGACCTGTTCTGCGTGTGCCTGCAGCACGAGATCGATCACCTGCACGGCAACACCATGTTCGAGCGACTGAAGCCGATGCAGCGTATCAAGGCCGTCAAGGAGTACCAGGACGCCCTGGCCCGCGGCGCTCGACCGGGCGAGACGGAGTAGGTCCCACCGTCCCCGGTGCTGAGCGCCCACATATCATCCCGTGCTCAAACATTCTCGCTGCACTGCGAAACTGCGCGCGGGACGATATGTGGGCGCTCAGCACCGGGGACTGCGTTGTTCTGGCTCGGATCGCCCGGGTGCCGTCGGGCCAGGGATGGGCGTCTTCGCTGATAATTGCTTTGTTGGAAGAGCTGCTTTTATTGCGGCTCTTTCTTTGGTTTTGGGTATATTTGTTCTTGTTGAATTGTTATTGCGGATGGGCTGGGTACTTGGCTTTCCGCTGTTGTTTGTAGCCGTCTCGGCTTTGGTTGAGGGGAGACGTTCTTTATGCGTATTGTGTTTATGGGTACGCCTGATTTTGCTGTGCCTTCGCTGACTTCGCTTGTTGAGGCTGGGAACGAGATTGCGCTTGTCATCACTCGTCCCGATGCTGTTCGTGGGCGTGGTAAGAAGATTGAGCCGTCTCCTGTTAAGGCTAAGGCGCTTGAGCTGGGGTTGCCGGTCGTTGAAGCCAATCGTATGACGCCGGAGGTAGTTGAGGCGCTCCATGCAGCGCAAGCCGATATTATCTGTGTGGCTGCCTATGGCTGCATTTTGCCCGATGAGGTGCTGCATATGGCGCCGCTTGGTATTGTGAATGTTCATGCTTCGCTGCTGCCTCGTTGGCGTGGTGCTGCTCCTATTCAGCGTGCCATTCTTGCTGGTGATGAGGTTGCTGGCGTTTCCATTATGCGCATTGGACATGGCGTGGATACGGGCGCTTATTGTGCCCAGGCGTCAACGTCGGTTGCCGGTAAGCATGCCGAGGCGCTGACCATGGAGCTTGGTGAGCTTGGTGGCAAGTTGCTTGCTGACACGCTTCCCTCGCTTGCCGATGGCTCGGCTGTTTGGACTGAGCAGGATGAGTCGCTCGTCACTCATGCTGCCAAGATTTCCAAGCAGGAGATGCGTCTGGATCCGCAGATGGCGGCGCTCGATTGCGTGCGTCATGTGCTCGCTTCGTCCGATACCGCGCCTGCCCGTTGTGTGATTGCCGGCAAGTCGGTTCGCGTGCTCGATGCTGCGCCGGCCGACGTGTCGCTTGGGGAGGGCGCTGTTGCCGTTAAGAGCAAGCGTGTTTACCTGGGCCTTTCCGATGGCGCGGTTGAACTGCTTGAGGTTAAGCCCGATGGCAAGCGTGCCATGGCTGCTTCTGCCTGGGCTGCCGGTCTGCAGGGTGCCGATCTTAGGTGGGGTGTACTGTCATGAGCAAGTTGTCTCCCGCTCGCAAGCTTGCGCTCGATGTGTTGATGGAGGCCGATCGCCGCGGTATGTACGCACGTGACGTATTGTCTTCCCGTGCTTCCGCCAAGGCCATTGATCAGCGCGATTCCGCTTTTGCCGCGCGTTTGGCGCTCGGTGTTGCCGCCACGCAGGGCATTTTGGATGAGTTGCTCGATCAGTTTTTGGATAAGCCCAAAAAAGTCGCGCCGCGCGTGCGCATGGCGCTTCGCATCTCGGCCTTCGAGATGCTCTATCTGCATACGCCGGGCCGCGTTGCCGTGAGCCAGGGTGTTGAGCTGGTGCGCAGCGGTGCTAAGTCAGCCGCGGGCCTGGCTAACGCGGTACTGCACAAGGTTGCAGACAACGTTGAGGACTTTGCCACGGCATCCGACGTGGATGAGTCCGAGCGCCGTTTGGTTCGCTTGTCTCGCCTGATGGGCTTGCCCCGCTGGCTTTGCGCTCGCATTATGGCCTCGTTCGATACGCCCGAGGGCGCGCTCAACTTTGCCGGCAATCTGGCACCTGCGCCGCTTGCCCTGCATGAGAATGCGTTTGCGACCAAGACCGACCCGTATATCTTGCAGCTCGTTGCGCCTGTCTTCCCGGGCTGCCATGCTCCGGTCGATGCGCAGGTCACGGTTGCATCGGGCGTGTTTGAGCGTGCTGCCGCGGTTGCCTCGGACCTCAACGCCCAGCTTATCGCTACTGCCGCGACACGCCCCGGTCGTTGTCTGGAGATTGGCGCCGGTCGCGGCACCAAGACCTATGTAATGATGTGCCAAGCCAAGCGTGCCGGGTACGAGCATCAGCATACCGCGCTCGACCTGCATGATCGTAAATGTGATCAGAATCTCGCGCGCCTGCATAAGGCGGGTATCTCTGGTGTTCGTACGGTGTCGGGCGATGCCTGCGAGCTCAATGAGGTGCTTACGTCCTTTGACGCGATGCTTGGCGAGCCCGCCCTGTTCGACACGGTGTTTATCGATGCGCCGTGCTCGGGCACCGGCACCATGCGCCGTCATCCCGAGATACCGTGGCGTCTGACCGAAAAGGATGTGACAGTTGAGCTGCCCAAACTGCAGCTGACGATGCTCAAGGAAGCAGCCGCGCGCGTGGCTGTCGGCGGTGAGCTTATCTATGCCACCTGCTCGGTGTTTGATGAAGAGAACACGCAGGTCGTGGATGCCTTCCTGGCTTCTCCCGAGGGCGCCGGCTTTACCGTGGTGCCGCTCTCAGAATCCCAGATTCTACAGCTCCCCGAGTACGACCACGCCAAGAGCCTCGTCACCCTGCGACAAAACGCTCGAGGCCTCTTCCAAAGCGTTCCCGTAAACGCCGACTCCTACGACGGCCACTTCTGCGCCCGTCTGATCCACAAGTAACTACTAAGTTGCGGTGAAATAGGGATTGAATGGCGGCTTCTACCCGCCAAATAGTCCTTATTTCACCGCAACTCAGAAGGTCGTGCGAGTGGAGATCGCAAAAGCGGTAAAGAGTGGGAAAAATAGCCCGACTCATACTTGCTGCTATCAAAAGTAGGGCGGATTACGGGGTTAGATTGGTGATGCCCGACCACAGCAAAATGGCCTAAATAAAACCGCAGGTAGATGGCTTGTTGAAATTTGCAAATTACCGGAATGGATAGAGGTTGTCAATTCAGCCCCGTAATCCGGCAGAGTTTTGAAATATTACAAACCTAGCATCAGCCCGAAATCCGATCTAAAGAAAAGTTGCGGTGAAATAGTTCCTGTTTGGCCGTTAGATGGGCTGATCCAGGAACTATTTCACCGCAACTCATAGGGAAATCTGGGTAGCAAGACCGCTTGTCGCTAGTGGCTGTGCGGGCAGTTGGCGCAGCAGCCGCTGGTGGCGTTGGTGCTGGAACCACCGCTTCGCTGGTCGGTGTTGTAGAAGCCGCTGCCCTCAAACTTGATGCCGCTGGCCGAGAACGTCTTCGATGCCGGAGCACCGCAGCTCGGGCACACGACCTCGGGGGTCTCGGACATGGGATGCTCAACCTCAAACACGTTGCCGCAGCTCGAGCACTTGTAATCGTAGCGCGCCATAATACTTCCTTTTCAGCACAAAGCGGGCAGATCGCTCTGCCCGCATAAATTCAAACAGCTGTAACTGTACCCTATATCGGGGGTTTTATCACGCTTCGCCCCAGAATCTATGGGTGTTGCGCAGGAGCTGTGCAGTTTTGCCTTCGGCGGCCGCAACGTCGGCCTCATCGGCCTGCCAGGTCCAGTTGCCCGTGGCGACACCCGGCACGTTCATGCGCGCATCGTCGCCTAGCCCCAGGATGTCCTGCAGCGGCATCATCACCAGGGGAGCGTCGCTTGCCAGCGCGTCGCTCATCAGCTTGGCCGCCACCTCAACACCGCTCGGCTCGTCGCCGCCCGCGAAGGAGCGCGTGCACCAACCGGTGAGCGTCGACGTGTCGTGTGTCGAGGTGTACAGAATCTTGCCCGGCGTGGGATGCACGCCGCAGCGGACGTCGTAATCGCTAAACTCCAACACGTCCATGCCGGGGAAGCCGCAGGTCGAAGCCATGGCTCGAACGCCGGGCGTCAGATAGCCCAGGTCTTCGGCGATAAAGTTGAGCGGCCCCAGCTCGTTATAGGCAGTCTGGAACAGATCCTTGCCCGGTCCCGCCAGCCAGCGGCCGTCGGCGCAGGCCTTACCTGCGGGAATGCTAAAGTAGCTGTGAAATCCCAGGAAGTGGTCCAGGCGCACACGGTCGTAGAGCGAGAACGCGCGACGCAGACGGTCCATCCACCAGCGGTAGCCGTTCTCCTTCATGTGATCCCAACGGAAAGTGGGGTTGCCCCACACCTGGCCCTCGGGCGCAAAATTGTCGGGCGGCGCGCCGGAAATCTCAATCGCCTTGCCGGTATCGGACAGCCAGAAGTTCTCGGGCTCGCTCCACGCATCGGCCGAATCGTCCGAAACGTACATCGGGATGTCGCCGATTACCTCGATACCCTTCTTGTGCGCGTAGTTCATGAGCTCGCACCAGGCCAGATCAAAGCGGTACTGCATGTACGCCTGCAGCTCTGCCTCGTCGTGGAAACGCTTGTCGTCAATTAGGTGCTCGTTGTAGCGCGCGACATCGGCCGGCCAATCGTGACGCGATTCGCCTTCAAAGTACTTCTTAACGGCCATATAGACGCAGTACTTCTCGAGCCAATCTGCGTTGCGATGTTTAAACGCCGTGTACAGCGGGTCTGCATCCTCGCCGCCACGGGCCTTCCAAGTCTCAAAGTCGACCGCCAGTTCCTCTTGACTTTCGGGCAGCAGGTCAATATTGCCTGCAAAGGCCGAAGGCCCAGCGTAAGGGGAGCGGAAGAAGTCCGTCGGGTTGACAGGCAGAACCTGCCAGTAGCGCATGCCCATAGCGGCCAGATGGTCGATAAAGCGACGCGTGGGTGCGCCGATTGTGCCGGGCTTGCCGTCGTCGGTGGGCACCGAGGTGATATGGCACACAACGCCTGCGCCGTGATCGAGCGGCTCCTGCAGGCGCTGCTCGGCATGGTGATAGATGATCGACGAACCCAGCGGATACAGATCGAGCGTGACCGTACCATTGTGAATCTCGCACTCGTGACCGCTGATCACGTCACTTGCGCATTCGCTGAGCGCCGGAATTGTCACGCGGTGCGAATTGCGTAGGCTGCGGTTGATGATAACCGTCGCGGACTCGCCATTGTTGCCCGTGCGGTTGTATGCCAGCACCTCGTCGTTGAGCGCGAAGGCCTTAATCTCGCCGTCGATCATAAATGGCAGCGCGCGGCGCACGGCGGAGGCGTTCTTGACAATAGCCAGCGTGTCGAAGTCGTGCAGCTGGTCCTTGGTCGGCAGCGTGCGGCGATTGCCCGGATCGGTCAGGCCCTCTAGGCCGTACTCGTCGCCGTAGTAGATCGAAGGCACGCCGGGGAAGGTCATCTGCATGAGCGTGGCGAGCCAAAAGCGGCTCTTGGCCAGCCCCATCGCGTTCTCGTCCAGGCGCCATTTGCTGCGCTCGCACTCGGGTAGCTGCGACTCGTCGGGGCCGCCGCCGAGCACCGAGATGATGCGCGGACGGTCATGGCTCGAAAGCAGATTGAGCGCGCAGGACAATGCCTCACTCGGGTAGTTCTCGCGCAGGGTCTCGATATCCTCGGCGGCTTCGTAGGCGTTCTTGTAGCCCATCAAAAAGCCGATGACCATGTCGCGGAAGGGATAATCCATAGCAGAGTCCAGCTCGGAGCCCTGCAGGTAGCGGCGCAGATGGCCGTAGCTAATCTTGTTGGAGGCGTCTTCCCAGACTTCGCCGAGCAACAGTGCGTCAGGCTTTTCGGCAAGTACGGCCTTCTTGATCTCGGCCAGGAAGTCGTCGGAAAGCTCGTCAGCGACGTCCAGGCGCCAACCATGGGCACCGGCGCGCAGCCATTTGCGGATCACGCCGTCCTTGCCCAGGAGCCTCTCGCGCACAAGCTCGGACTTCTCGTTGATGGCTGGCATGTTGCCCACGCCCCACCAGCAGTCGTACGAGCCGTCCTCGTGGAAAGTAAACGCATCGCGCCACGGCGAATCCTCGCTCTGCCAGGCACCCACGCCGGGGTAGTTGCCGTAGCGGTTGAAATAGATCGAGTCGTCGCCCGTGTGGTTGAAGACGCCGTCCAGGATGATGGAGATGCCCAGCTTCTCGGCTGCCTGGCACAGCTCGGTAAAGTCCTGCTCGGTGCCCAGGATCGGGTCGATCTTGGTGTAGTCGGCCGTGTCGTAGCGGTGGTTGCTCGCGGCTTCAAAGATGGGGTTGAGGTAGATGGCCGTAAAGCCCAGCTCGGCGATGCGGGGCAGGTCTTCCTGGATGCCCTTGAGCGAGCCGCCGTAGAAGTCCCAGGTCTTGATGGAGCCGTCCTCGGCGCGCTCGTACACGGGCGGCTCGTTCCAGTCCTCGACCATCCGGCGCTGAATGCCCTTGCGCGGTTTTTCGAGTTGGGCCATTGTGCGCTCGCGCCAATGCTCGTCACGGGCGTAGCGGTCGGGGAAGATCTGGTAGACCATGCCGCGCTCGTACCAGGTGGGGCGGTTCTCGCGGTGCTTGTAGACGGTAATCTGGAAGGACGGCACCTCGGCGTAGTCGTAGGTTACGCCCTCGCCGCCGGTGCGGCCCTGGGGCGCGCCCAGGCGAACCTCGGGCTGGCCCTCGATATTGCATATAAAGCTGTACCACACAAGACACGGTTCAGTGCATTTGAGCTCGCCGGTAAAAATGCCATCGCCTTCGTGCTCCATCGGAATCAGGGTCTCGCCGACTTCATCGACCCAGGTACGCAGGGTGAGTGTTGCCTGGTTGGGATCGGCATCCTCCAAAATAACCGAGAGTGCAACGGTAGTTCCTGTGGTCACAGCGCCAAACGGAGTGCGAAACTGCGGTAGGCGGCTGTTGTGTATCAATCTCATAATACGGTCCAGTTCAATAGAATCACGGCCTACGGGCCATGGGCTTTACGCACAAGATATAAGTATATCTGTTGTACACAGGGTGTATAAACAACATCCGTTTACCATCGGCGAACGGTTGTCCTAGAAAATCGTTTTACCAACTGTCTACAGAGAAGGGGCGCCCGGTTGGAGCGCCCCTTGTTTAGGGTTTTGATTAGGTTTTAGATCGTCTGTGGGCTAGCGGCGTTTGCGGGTGGCCGTTGCCTTGCGGACGGAGGTCTTCTTGGTCGGGGCCTTTTCCTCGGCCGGAGCGGCAGGGGAGACCGGGGCCTCCTTGGCGGGCTCGGTCTTTGCCGTAGCCTTCGGAGCGGTCTTGACCTCAGCGGCCTTCGGTGCCGGCTCGGCCTTTACTGCAGGCTTGTCCTCGGCTTTAGCCTCTGCCTTGGGAGCAGCAGCCTTGGTCGTGGTCTTCTTGGCCGTCGTCGTAGAGCGCTTGCGCGTGGTGGTCTTGGCGGCTGGCTTTGCCTCGACGGGCGTCTCCTCGACTTTGGCGGCCGGCTTTGCGGCTGCCTTGGTCGTGGCGGCCTTCGTGGTCGTCGCCTTCGTTGTCGTGGTCTTCTTGGCTGCCGTTGCCTTTTTGGTGGTCGCGGTCGTCTTCTTGGCAGTGGTCTTGGCCGGTGCCTTGACGGCGGGCTTGGCCTCGACGGCGGCTTCAGCCTTTACCTCGGGAGCGGCCTCGGCGGCCTTCTTTGCAGCGGCGGTCGTGCGCTTGCGCGTCGTCGTTGTCTTGGTAGCGGTGGTCTTGGTTGTCGTCGCCTTGGTCGTAGTGGCCTTCTTAGCCGTCGTCTTACGAGTCGTGGTCTTCTTGGCGGCAGACTTTGCAGCCGGCTTAGCCTCAGTCTCGAGAGCTGCCTCAATCTTCACCTTAGATTCAGCTTTAACCGGCTTCTCCTCAGCCTTGGGTTCCTCGACAACCGGCTCGGCCTTGGGCTTGGGCTCGGCCGCAGTCTCCTCAGCCACAACCGCAGGCTCGTCGACAACCGCCACCGGCCTCTCGATCTCCGGATGCATAAAGAAGTACAGGTCCAGATACTTGTCGGCCGAGCGCGTCCAGCTAAAGTCCTGGCTCATGGCCTGCGTGACCAGCTGGTTCCACGCATCGCGGTTGTCCCAGAACAGACGTGCCGCGCGGAACACGGCGTCGCCCATCTCGTCGCCGTTAAAGTTGCTAAACGAGAAGCCCGTGCCCTCGCCGGTAAACTCGTTGTACGGCTGCACGGTGTCCTTCAGGCCGCCGGTCTCGCGCACGATGGGCAGGGTGCCGTAACGCATGGCGATGATCTGCGACAGGCCACAGGGCTCAAACTTCGAAGGCATCAGGAACATGTCGGCAGCGGCGTACATACGCTGCGACAGCGCCGGATCGAACTCGATGCGCGCGGCCATGGTGCCGGGGTACTTGTCCTGGAAGTAGCGCAGGCTGTCCTCGTAGTCGCGGTCGCCGGTGCCCAGCACCGCCACCTGCACGCCTCCGGCCAAAATGCGGTCGAGCGCGTACATGACCAGATCCAAGCCCTTCTGGCGCGTCAGGCGCGTGACCATCACCATAAGCGGGCGGTCGTCGCGTACCTCGAGCCCTAGCTCTTCCTGCAGCTTGGCCTTGCACACGGCCTTGCCGGAACGGTCCTCCACGGTGTAGTTGGCGGCAATGCGCTTGTCAGTCGCCGGGTCAAAGCCTGCCACATCAATGCCGTTCAGGATACCCTGCAGCGCGTAAGAACGCTCGCGCAGCACGCCGTCCAGGCCCTCGCCAAACTCGGGCGTCTGGATCTCGCCCGCATAGGTGGGGCTCACCGTGGTGATGGCGTCGGCATAGCGCAGCGCGCCCAGCATGTAGTTGATGCTGCAGGCGTCGCAACGCAGCTGCGAGGCGGCCGCCGGAATATGCGCCACGCCCAGGATGTCCTCCATCACGGTGTCGCTAAACTGGCCCTGGAACGCCACGTTGTGGATAGAGAACACGGTCTTGACGCGGTCGTACAGCGGCAGGCCCTGGTAGAACTCGCGCAAGAACACGGGCGCCAGTGCCGTCTGCCAGTCGTTGCAGTGCAGGATGTCGCACTCAAAACCGGCCGGCAGGTGCTGCAGACTCTCGGTGATGGCCTTGGAGAAGAACGCAAAGCGCTCGCCGTCATCAAAGAAGCCGTACGGATAGTCGCGCGCAAAGTAGCGCTCGTTGTCGATGAACATATAGGTGACGCCGTCGTGCTCGAGCTTCTCGAGACCGCAGTACTCGTTGCGCCAGCCCAGGCTCACGTAAAAGTCGGAGAAGTGCTCCATCTGCGCCTTGTACTCGTCCTTGATGGTGGCGTACTTGGGCACCATCACGATGACCTCGGCGCCGGCGCGCACAAGCGCCGCAGGCAGCGAGCCCGCCACGTCGCCCAGGCCACCGGTCTTTACAAACGGTGCGCACTCGGCCGAGGCAAACACGATCTGCATCTTTTTGCTGGAATCTGCCATATTGTCTCCCATGTTGCAATTCGAGAATAGCCGCCTGGCGCAAACCGGGCGGCTATTCTACATGTTACGAGCGATGTTGCGGTGCCTACGTTAATGCACGATGGTGGTATCGGGAGTTAACGGGGCCTTGCCCAACACCAGGATGTTCTCGGGCGTGCCGCGAAGCTCGGTGTTGGTGGGAACCACGTTGTTCTTGTCCAGTATGGCATTCTCAACGCGGGCGCCGCTCTTGATAATGCAGCTCTGGTTGATGATCGAGTTGGTCACCGAGGCGCCTTCCTCAACCACGACGCCGCGCGACAGGATCGAGTTGCGCACGGTGCCCTTGATGATGCAGCCGGCCGAGATGATCGAGTTGCACGCGTGGCTGCCGGTCGCATAGCGCGAAGGTGGTACGTCGTGGGCCTTGGTCAGGATCGGGCGCTCGGGATCAAAGAGCTGGTCGGCCACGGTCTGGTCGAGCAGATCCATGCTGCGGCGATACAGCGACTTCTCGCTAAACACGCCAACGACCTCGCCCTTGTATTCGTAGCTGCACACGTCGATGTTGCCAAAGTCGCCCTGGAGTGCCTCGAGCAGGTCCAGATAGTCGGCGGCCTGGTAGTGGTCGATGATCTCGAGCAGCGTCTCGCGGTTGACGATGCAGCAGTCCATAGAGGCGTTGTCGCCGTACACTACGCCGGCGCTCACGCCCGTCAGGCGGCCGTTCTCGTTAATCTCGAGCTTGGTCTCGTCATCGACGTTGCGCGTAGCCTTGCAGTACACCACGGTCATCTGGGCACCGGAGTTCTCGTGCGCGTCAATGATGGTGTTGAGGTCCATATTAAAGATGATGTTGGTGCCCATCATCACGACATAGGGCTTGTCCGAGCGCTGGAACAGCGTCTTGTTGGAGATGATGTCGCGCAGCAGGAAGCGCATGCCGCCCTTGGTGGTGCCATACGCGTTGCCGGGCACCATGAACAGGCCGCCCTTCTTGCGGTCCAGGCCCCAGTCCTTGCCCGAGCCCACGTGGTCGATCAGCGAGCGGTAGTTGCCCGGCATGACGACGCCGACGGTCTTAATGCCGGCATTCATCATGTTGGACAGCGGGAAATCGATCAGGCGGTAGCGGCCCAAAAACGGAACGGACGCGATGGGGCGGTCCTTGAGCAGCACGCTGCCGTAGGTCGAAGAGTAGTTAGCGGTGATATAACCGATGGCCTTGCGATTGATCATCGGATCATTCCCCCTTCCCGATAACGACGTCATTTCCAACGACGGCCGTATCCTTGGTGGTATCGACAGAGCCGAGTTTCACGCCCTCTTCGACCGTGGAGTTCTCGCCCAAAATAGCGCGGCAGATGTGCGCGCCGCTCTTAACGTGCGCACCCGGCAGCAGCACGGAGTCCTCGACCACGGCGCGCTCCTCGATGATGACGTCGGTCGAAAGAATCGAGTGGCGAGCGGTGCCGTAAATCTTGCAGCCGTTGGAGACCAGGCAGTCGTCCAGGCGGCCGTCCGGGCCAATGTAGTGCGGCGGACGCGTGGTGATGTTGGACATGATGGGGAAGTTCTTGTCAAAGAGGTCGAACTCGGGGTTGTTGCCCAGCAGGTCCATCGAGGTCTCGTGGAAGCTGGCGATGGTGCCGACGTCCTTCCAGAAGCCGTGGAACTCGTAGCTGTACAGACGTTTTTCCTCGCCGAGCAGCTTGGGGATGATGTCCTTGCCAAAGTCGTGGCTCGAGCGCTGGTCCAGAGCGTCCTCCTCGAGGGCCTCGATCAGCACGTCGGCCGAGAAGATGTAGATGCCCATGGACGCGAGGTTCGAATCGGGCTTCTCGGGCTTCTCGGTAAACTTGGTGATGCGGCCGTCCTCGGGGTCGGTGGTCAGGATGCCAAAGCGGCTGGCCTCCTCCCACGGCACGGGCATAACGCTCACCGTAAGATCGGCGTTGTTCTCAATGTGCGTCTTGAGCATCTTGCGGTAGTCCATGCGATACAGGTGGTCGCCAGAAAGAATCAGGACGTACTTGGGGTCGTTGGCCTTGATGTAGTCGAGGTTCTGCGTAATGGCGTCGGCCGTACCCGCATACCAGGCGCCGCCGGTCTGCGTCTCGTACGGCGGCAGGATCGACACGCCGCCGTCACGGCTGTCCAGATCCCATGCCTCGCCGGAGCCCACGTAGGCATGCAGCAGATAGGGGCGATACTGCGTCAGAACGCCCACCGTGTCGATGCCCGAGTTGGAGCAGTTGGAGAGCGAAAAGTCGATAATGCGGAACTTGCCACCAAAGCTAACCGCCGGCTTAGCGATCTTTTGGGTGAGTGCCCCCAATCGGCTGCCCTGTCCTCCTGCGAGGAGCATCGCGATGCATTCTTTCTTACTCATCGATTTCTCCTTCTGTCATCGATGTTCCTAAACCCATTAGCGACGGGCGTGGCGCAACGTCGCGCCCGTCGAGTAATGCCGTGCTGGCATAGGGGAGCTCGCGGCCTTTACGCGTGCCAGATCTCGTCGCGGTATTCGCGAATGGTGCGGTCGCTCGAGAACCAGCCGCTCGAGGCGGTGTTGAGCAGCGCCTTGCGGGTCCAGGTCTCCTGGTCGCCGTAGCTGCCGGTGAGCTTTTCCCATGCATCCACGTAGCTGCGGAAGTCGGCCATGACCAGGTCGGGGTCGTTGTTGTTCATGAGCTCGTTGTAGATGCTCTCGAAGTTGCCCGAAAGACCCGCAAAGGTGTTGTCCTTGAGCTCGTCCATCACGCGGCCCAGACGCTCACGGTCGCCGTTGAGGGTATCCCACGCAAAGTAGCTATTCGATGCCCAGAGCTGCTCGACCTCGGGAGCGGTCAGGCCAAAGATGGCCTCGTTCTCGCGACCGGCCAGGTCGGCGATTTCGATGTTGGCGCCGTCGAGGGTGCCCAGCGTAATGGCGCCGTTCATCATGAGCTTCATGTTGGACGTGCCCGAGGCCTCCTTGCCGGCTGTGGAGATCTGCTCCGAGATCTCGGCGGCAGGGTAGATGAGCTGGGCGTTGCTCACGCGGAAGTTGGGGATAAAGCAGACCTTCATGACCTCGTTGACGCGCGGGTCATTATTGATGACGTCGGCCACGGAGTTAATGAGGCGGATGGTCTCCTTGGCAAAGGTGTAACTCGATGCGGCCTTGCCGCTAAAGATGAAGGTCGTCGGCGTCACGTGGAAGTTGGGATCGGCGATGCGACGGTTGTAGATATCCATCACCTTCATGATGTTCATGAGCTGGCGCTTGTAGGCGTGGAAGCGCTTCACCTGAACGTCGAAGACGGTGTTGGGATCGATGACCAAACCGGTCTCGGCCTTGACATAGGCGGCCAGGCGCTCCTTGTTGGCGCGCTTGGAGGCACCCACGGCCTTAAGGAACTCGGTGTCGTTCTGGAACTCCTTGAGCTTTTCCAGCTCAAAAGCGTCCTTCAGCCAGCCGTCGCCAATGGCCTCGGTGACGAGCTTGGCGTAGGTGGGGTTGGCCTCGGCAAAGAAGCGACGGTGCGAGATGCCGTTGGTCTTGTTGTTAAACTTCTCGGGCGTCAGGGCATAGAAGTCCTTGAGCACGATGTTCTTAATGATGTCGGAGTGGATCTTGGCAACGCCGTTGACGCTGTGGCTACAGATCACGGACAGGTTCGCCATGCGAATCTCGCCGTCCCACAGGATGGCGGTCTGGCGCAGACGCTCCTGCCAGCCCTCCTGCGTGGTGTCGAACGACTCATGCCAGCGACGGCTGATCTCGTCGATGATCTGGTACACGCGGGGGAGGAGCTTGGAGAACGTGCCGATGGGCCACTTCTCCAGGGCCTCGGGCAGGATGGTGTGGTTGGTGTAGCTCACGACCTGCGTCACGATGTTCCAGGCGTCGTCCCACTCGAGCTTCTTCTCGTCGATGAGGATGCGCATGAGCTCGGGGCCGCACATGGCGGGGTGGGTATCGTTGGTATGGATGGCCACAAACTGCGGCAGCAGCTCCCAGTTCTCGCCGTGCTCCTTCTCAAAGGTGTCGAGCAGGCTGTAAATGCCGGCCGAGACAAACAGGTACTCCTGCTTCAGGCGCAGCAGACGGCCGTGCTCGCCGGCGTCGTTGGGGTAGAGAATGGCGCTGATGGCCTCGGCCTCGGCGCGCTCGGCGTCTGCCAGGGCATAGTCGCCGCGGTTGAAGGCCTCCAGATCAAAGTGCTCCTCGACCGGCTCGGCGGCCCAGACGCGCAGTTTGTTGACGGTTTCGCCGGCATAGCCCACAACGGGGATGTCATAGGGGACGGCCAGGATGTCCTGCGTGTCCACCGTGCGGTAGAACGTGCGGCCGTCCTCCTCAAAGCCCTCAACGCGGCCACCGAACTTGATGGTCACGGCCTTGTCCTGACGACGGACCTCCCAGGGATAGCCGTGGGTGAGCCACTCGTCGGTGGCCTCGACCTGGCTGCCGTTGACGATCTCCTGCTTAAACAGGCCGTAGCGGTAGCGCATGCCGTTGCCGTAGCCGGCAATGCCCTCGGCTGCCATGGAATCCAGGAAGCACGCGGCCAGACGGCCCAGGCCACCGTTGCCCAGAGCCGGATCGGGCTCCTGGTTCTCGATGACGGACAGGTCGAAGCCCATATCGTCGAGCGCCTCGGCGACCATGTCGCGCACGCCAAAGTTGAGCAGGTAGTTGTCGAGCAGGCGGCCGATCAAAAACTCGATCGAGAAGTAGTACACGCGCTTCTTGCCCTCGGCGGTGACGCGGGCGTCACTCTTGGTGGCAACGGTGCGTGCCTTCTCGGCCACGAGCTTAGCCAGGGCATTAAAGCGGTCCAGGTCGCTGGCGGCCTCGACGCTCTTGCCGCTAATGCTCATGACGGCATCGCGATAGAGCTCGGTAAACTCCTGCTTGTTGTCGAAGATCTTATTCATACGTTCCTTTCCCCCGGGGATGTTTCTCCCGGAACGGTTATGACTTATATCCTACGCCACGTTGGGGCGGGTAATTACAGCTGTAACGGCTTTGTTACGCATCCTTGGTAGACGACTTAACAGAAGCAGACTTGGCCTTGGTAGCTGCCTTTTTTGCCGCCGGCTTCTTGGTCGCGGTAGCCTTAGCAGCGGGCTTTGCGGTGGCTTTACCCTTGGCAGCGGACTTGGTAGCCTTCGCCTTGGCCGGAGCCTTTTTAGCGGCCGCGGCCTTGGGCTTCACCGAGGACGTGCGCTTGCGCGTCGCCTTCTTGGGCTCCTCAACCACCGGCGGCTTGTAGCTGCTGGGACCGCGGCGCTTAAGCACCACGCCTGCCAGGCCGGGCACCTTAATCTCAATGGAGTCCATCTGCCCGTTCCAGGGATAGGGCTCGCTCGAGCAGGTGTAGGGCTCCTCGCCGGCATAGCCGCTGCCGCCAAACTCGGGTCGGTCGGAGTCGAAGATGACCTCCCAGTCGCCCTCGCGAGGCACGCCCACGCGGAAGCTCTCGTAGCTCGCCGGGTCAAAGTTGATCAAGATCACCAGGTCGTCGTCGATGTCCTCGCCCTGGCGCACAAAGCTCACGATGGATTGCTTGGAGTTGTCCGCATCGACCCAGGTAAAGCCGTCGTCGGTGTAGCCGCGCTCGTACAGGGCGGGCTCGGCGGTGTACAGGTGGTTGAGCGCCTTGATAAACGCCTGATGATGCTTGTGAGTCTCGTACTCCTCGGTCAGGAACCACTGGATGGACTCGTAGTAGCGCCACTCAATAAACTGGCCGATCTCGTTGCCCATAAAGTTGAGCTTGGCACCGGGGTGCGTCATCTGGTAGAAGGCGAGCGTGCGCAGGCCGGCAAACTGGCGCCACCAGTCGCCCGGCATGCGGCCGATGAGCGAGCACTTGCCGTGCACGACCTCGTCGTGGCTCAGCGGACAGATAAAGTTCTCGGTAAAGGCATACATAATGGAGAACGTGAGCAGGCCGTGGTTGCCGGGGCGCCACGGAAAATCGGTCTGCATGTAGTGCAGGGTGTCGTTCATCCAGCCCATGTCCCACTTGTAGTGGAAGCCCAGGCCGCCGTCCTGCGGCGGATAGGTCACGAGCGGCCACGCGGTGGACTCCTCGGCCATCATCATCACGTCGGGGTAGTGCGCCTCTACAGCGCAGTTGACCTGACGGATAAACGCGCTGGCGTCCAGGTCCTCCTCGGTACCGTACTTGTTGAACTTCTTTTGGCCCGGATCGTCGATGCCAAAGTTGAGGTACAGCATGCTGGACACGCCGTCCATGCGAATGCCGTCCACGTGGAAGTTCTCGAGCCAGTACAGCACGTTAGAGACCAGGAAGGAGCGGACCTCGCCGCGGGCGAAGTCGAACTTGTGCGTGCCCCAGTTGGGGTGAATCTCGTGCTCAAACAGCATGTGGCCGTTAAAGGTGGCAAGGCCGTGGGAGTCGGCGCAAAAACCGCCGGGCACCCAGTCCATGATCACACCGATGCCCGCCTCGTGGCACGCATCGATAAAGTGCATGAGCTGCTGTGGGTTGCCATAGCGCGACGTTGCAGCATAGTAGCCAGTCGTCTGGTAGCCCCAGGAGCCATCGAAGGGATGCTCCATAAGCGGCATGACCTCGATATGCGTGTAGCCCATGTCGCGCACGTAGTCCACGAGCTCCACCGACAGGTCGTCGTAGGTGTAAAACTCGCCGCGCTGCGCGGGGAAGGGATCCATGGGGCCGGGGTAGTTGCCGTACTCGTCCGGCTCGCCCTGCGGTGCGTCGCCGTGGCGCTTCCACGAGCCAATGTGCACCTCGTAGATGTTAAGGGGCTGCGACATGTGGTTATGGCTCGCACGGCGCTTAAGCCACGCGGCGTCGTTCCACTGGTAGCCATCGAGGGTCCACAGCACGCTGGCGGTACCCGGAGGGCACTCGGCCTTAAAGGCGTACGGATCGGCCTTATAGAGCTTTTTGCCCTCGTTGGTCTCGATAAGGTACTTATAGAGCTGACCCTGCTCGGCACCAGGAATAAAGCCTTCCCAAATAGCGCTTGTATGCATGGGCACCAGCGGGTTGGCTTGCTCATCCCAGTCGTTAAATTCGCCAATGACGTGGACGCTCTTTACGTCGGGCGCCCAAACGCAAAAGCGCCAGCCACGCGTACGGTTCTGCGTGTCGGGGTGCGCGCCCATCTTTTCCCAGCTGCGCTCCCATGTGCCGATGCCAAACAGGTAGACATCGTCCTTGGTGAGCTCCGGTGCATGCGGGGCGGCTTTACGGGTGGCGGGCTTTTTGGTTGCTGGCTTTAGCTTTGTATCGCTCACGTTTGATCCCATCATGACGCGGCAGCGTGTTGCCTTGGTGACTAGATGCGAAAGGTCCAAGGCTGCACGAATCGAAGGGACGGCGATAGTTCTATGATTCGTTCCACCTCGCGTGCTCGGTGGAACTTTCGGCAGAAACTACGATAACACCTGTACGTTAGTTTTATGGACGAAAGCGGATTTGCGGGGGCGTTTAATCGGTAAGCGACATGTTTATACCACTGGCAGAATTGCAATGGTAAAACCCTTGACAGTTTTACCAATTAGGGTTTCAAAACTGATAGGCTTACGTTTGGTAAAACGTTTTTAGCAGGTTGTTTACCATTTGACATCGAAAGGTTCGTTTATGTCCCATACCGCCGCTCCCAAGGTTGCTTTTATTTTCGATTGCGACGGCACGCTAGTTAATAGCACCCCCGTTTGGGCCTATGCCCAGCCCGAGTTATTGCACCGCCACGGAGTTGATGTGACGGTCGACGATTTTGCCCAGTTTGAGCATTTGTCGCTGGAGGCTGAGTGCCAGGCCTACCACGACACCTGGGGCATTGGCGCGAATGGCGAGGAGTTGTACCGCGAGCTGAGCAATATTCTGATTGATGGGTACTCCAAGGTGCCGCCGCGCAAGGGTCTCCTGGCATTTTTGGAGCAGGCGAAGGCGGAGGGCATTGCCATGTGCGTGGCTACATCCACGCCGGCCGAGCTGGTGCAGTCTGCGCTCGCTGGTGCCGGGCTCGACGCTTACATGGAGTTTGTTACCACGACGGGCGAGGCAGGACGCTCCAAACAGTTCCCCGATGTGTACGAGCTGGCGCTGCGCCGCCTGGAGGAGCGCCATGGGCACAAGTTTGAGCGCGCTTGGGTGTTTGAGGACGCCGTCTTTGGCCTAAAGAGCTCTGGCTCCGCCGGCTTTAAGCGCGTGGGCATCTATGACCCGCACGGCCGCATGAAGCGCGACGACGTGCGCGACAACTGCGATATCTTTATCGACAGCTACGAGGAGCTGGATCTACCCCGCGTGCTTTCGTTTGAGGGATAGGCGAGGGCTGTGGCTTGCAAGGTATTAGTTGTCTGCGGCTCGCCCGTGGTGGCGAGCACAGATCTGTTGCGGAGGCTAGCGGGGGAGTGCGACCACGTTGTCACCGTGGACCGCGGGCTCGACGCACTGCTGGGCGCTGGCCTGGCCTGCGACGTATATGTGGGGGATGCCGACACGGTGAGCGACGCGGGTCGTGCTTTGGTCGATGCCGCCGAAGCCTTTGAAGTAGAGCGCCACGACCCGTACAAGGACTATACCGATCTGGCGCTGGCGCTCGATTCTGTCCGTCGTCGCTGGCCGGGTGCAGAGGTTGTGGCAACCTGTGCTACGGGCGGCCGTCCGGACATGGCGCTTTCCGTACTGGGGCTGCTCGCGGGCTACGTGGATTCCTCAGTCTGGATTGCCGAAGACGAGACCACGGCCCGCATTCTTCACGGAGGCGAATCGTGGACCATTAAGGGCGCCGAAGGCAAGACGTTCTCCATCATTGCTATAGCCCCCAACACCGAGGTAAGCGAACACGGCCTAGAGTGGGACCTAGACCACAGCCCCCTGGGCCTGCTAGCCGACACGGGCGTTAGCAACGTCGTCAGGTCAACAGCCACGATCCAAGTCCACACCGGCACCGCCATCGCTTACCTCTACAGGTAAGGTCTATCGCATCAGGGTTTTATCGGGACGGTGGATAGAAATAAGCGCTCAAAGAGTGATTATTTCTGCCCCGTCCCAGGAAAACCCGTAAGTAAGAGATTCAACCCAAAAAAGTCCTTGCATCAAAGAAAGTCTTCCCCTATAGTACTACCTCGTCACGGGGGCGTAGCTCAGCTGGGAGAGCGCTTGACTGGCAGTCAAGAGGTCAGGGGTTCGATCCCCCTCGTCTCCACCAACGTGAATTCAAAGGTTTTCGGTATCCCGAAGGCCTTTTTTCATGCCAAAACACCACGCGCTGCAAACCCCACCTACGCCAACAAAAAGTTGCACAATTAATTTCCCATGTCTGTACATAGTTTGTTAGACAAACGCGATTACCAGCACGCCTTGCTGGTCATTTCGGGCTTCAGGAACGTCTCTAATCACCGCTTGCACCCCAATAACCTGCGCCAACGTGTACAACATCCCAAAACAACCCCCTTAAGCACGTCAAATGAACGATATGTTGTCCAACGCAGCCCAAATCAGTTTCACTAACAGCTTGTGCTAGGATACCTAACGTTACATGAGTTCAACTGTGCTCATGGCTCTAATAGGCCACATAGCACGGGGTTGATCAGCATCCGGTCGTAACGGCGGTGTTAGAAAAACCACGAGCTCCAATATCGATTGCCATGCACGTTTTGCATTTGCTTTTGTGGTTATTTATAAGTTCGCATTAGGCAGTGCAATAAGTTGCTTCGGCAAACCACAGTGGTTTTTCAGCTGTTTGCGTGCGGTCCAGTTTTGTTCCCGCTTGACTGGCTCGCACGCAGCCAGCTGGGGTCGCGGTCATTTTTGCGATACACGTCCGCGACTCTAGCAACTGCTTCTATACATACCGTTCACGGTGGGGCAGAGCCACGTGCTTGTCTGACTGGGCTCAGGGTTTGAATATGGAGCGCCTTCGCGCATAAGCGCCCTGGCGAAGCCATACCCAAACCCCGTGAGCCACACGTAAGACGGCAAGGGGGTGGTGCTCGTGTGGTATGTGATCCAGGTCATTAACGGTCGCGAAGACGTAATGCGCGAGCGCATCGAGCGCATGGTGCCGGCGAGCGCCATGCAGGAGCTCTTTTACCCCCAATTTCAGACCGAGATCAAGGTACACGGCGAATGGGTCGATACGACCAAGCCGCTTTTTCCCGGTTATCTTATCTGCGATACGGCAGATCCCCGAACCGTGCAACAGTATCTGCTGCGCATGGACGATTTTGCCCGGGTGTTATCCCAGGACGGTCAGTTTGTGCCGCTGGCAAAAGAAGAGGTCCAGCTTATTGGCGGCTTTACGCATAGGGGAGACCGCGTAGTGCCCATGAGCGAGGCCCTAAAAGACGGGGACCAGGTCGTAGTGATGGCAGGTCCGCTGTTGGGCCATGAAGGCCTTATCAAAACCATTAATAGACGCAAGAGCACTGCTTATTTGGAGCTCAACCTGTGCGGCCGACGCGTAACTACGCGCGTTGGCCTTGCCGTGCTTTCAGCTGAGCAGCGCGCAATGCGAAACCTTAAAAAGGCAATCGCCTAACTGCGGGCGGCTGCTTAAAGGAGCAAAGGGGATCCCCGGGCCGGGGATAACGGGATCAACAGGGAAGAGAAGAACTTATTTTGAACACCGAATCTAAGAGCGCAAAGCAAAAAGGGAAGCTGAGTGCGTTTGAACCGTATGCGTTGATGGCATATGACATTGTGGCAACTTTTATTGCCGTGTTTGTTGCATCATGGGGAACGCAGCATTGGGCGACGCTCAGCGGGGCAGCCGGTGCTTGTCCGGCTATTCTTGTGCTTGCGCTTGTTAACGTTGTCGTCTTTTGGTTCTTCCATATGTATAGCAGCTTGTGGCGCTATGCGAGCATTTCCGAGGCTGGACGTATTGTTGCTGCTGTAACGGTAGGCTCAGTTATTGGCGATGTTATCTTTAACGTGTTATTTGGCAAGGGCATGACCCTTCGTGAGGACGTTATGGCATGGGCTGTCGTCCTCATTATTTGCGGTGGCGGCCGTTTTGCCATACGTGCAATATATGGTAGCCAGCTCTGGCGCTTTAAAAGCAATTCCGATGCGCATCTCCCGCGTACGCTCATCGTAGGAGCAGGGGAGACCGGCTCTCTCTCCATCAAACGTATGCTCAACGGAGACCCTGATATGATCGGTGATCCGGTTGCCGTTGTTGACGATGACCCCAATAAGCAAAACCAGCGTATTCATGACGTTAAGGTCTGCGGTACTTGCGCCGATATCCCTACTATTGCGCACGATTGTGAGGCCGAGCAGATTGTCGTGGCAATTCCGAGTGCCACGCATGAAGAGCGTCAGCGTATATATGACCTGTGCATGAAGACTGGTCTTAGGGTTCTCACGCTCCCCAATGTCCGCGATATTCCGCAGGATGGTGTAGGCAGAGTTGCCCTTCGTGAGGTCGAGATCAGCGACTTGCTTTCTCGCGAAGAGAAGTCGCTTGACCTTAACCAGATGGGCTATGTTACTGGTAAGCGCATTTTGGTCACGGGCGGCGGCGGATCTATTGGCTCAGAGCTTGTACGTCAGCTGCTTCCGGCAAAGCCTGCGCAAATCGTGTTGTTCGACATTTACGAGAACACTACCTACGAGCTGTATCACGACATCATCAAGACCGCTCATGATCAAGGCACTGATATTCAAGTCTATATCGGCTCCATAACGCATCTCCCAGCGATTACCAAGGTCTTTGAGAAGTACCATCCTCAAGTTGTTTTCCACGCTGCAGCCCACAAACACGTTCCTCTTATGGAACACAACGCCCGCGAGGCAATCGAGAATAACGTCTTTGGCACGCTCAATGTCGTACGCCTTGCCGACAAGTACCAGTGCAGCCACTATGTGCAGATTTCTACCGATAAGGCCGTTAACCCTACAAATGTAATGGGCGCCACCAAGCGTATGGACGAGATGATCGTTCAGTATTATGCGGCCAACAGCGAGACCATTTTTACGGCTGTTCGCTTTGGCAATGTTCTGGGTAGTCATGGATCGGTTATCCCGCTGTTTAAGCGTCAGCTTCGCGAGGGCGGCCCTATCACCATTACGCACAAGGACATCACGCGTTACTTCATGACCATCCCGGAGGCTAGCAAGCTTGTCATTACTGCCGGCGCTTTGGCGCATGGCGGCGAGATTTTTGTATTGGACATGGGTGAGCCGGTCAAGATCTACGACCTTGCCATCAACCTTATTACGCTGAGCGGTCTTAAGCCTGGAAAAGATATCCAGATCAAAGAAGTCGGTCTGCGTCCTGGCGAAAAGATGTACGAGGAGCTCCTTATGGACAATGAGCAGCTCCTGCCCACTGAGCATTCTGAGATTCGCATTTCCACGGCAGAGGCCGACAAGATGGAAGAGATTAAAGACAAGCTCGAGAAGCTTCACGACTGCCTCGACAAGGATAACGACACGGTCAAGTCCGTTCTCGCCGAGGTTGTACCTACGTATCATCCGCAGTTTAACGATTAGGGACAAGGAGCCAAGATGGACATTAAACCCTTCGAGAATAAAGTTTGGCTTAGCTCGCCGACCATGCACGGCGATGAGCTCAAATACATTACCGAGGCATATGAGACTAACTGGATGTCGACGGTAGGGGAGAATATCAACGAAGTCGAGCGCCAAATGTCCGAGAAGATTGGTTGCGGCTATGCCGTTGCCCTTTCTTGTGGTACTTCAGCGCTGCATCTTGCCATGAAACTCGCTGGCATCAAGCCCGGAGATGAAGTGTTATGCAGTGACATGACGTTTGACGCTACGGTGAACCCAGTTGTTTATGAAGGCGGTGTTCCCGTTTTTATCGATACCGAGTGTGACACTTGGAATATGGATCCCGTCGCTCTTGAAAAGGCCTTTGAACTGCATCCGACTGCAAAGGTCGTTGTGGCGGCGCATCTTTACGGAACGCCTGGCAAAGTCGATGAGCTTCGTTCAATTTGTGATGCGCACGGGGCTGTCCTTGTTGAGGATGCTGCTGAGTCACTTGGCGCTACGTATAAGGGTCGTCAGACTGGTACGTTTGGTAACATCAGCGCCATTAGCTTTAACGGCAATAAGATAATTACCGGTTCCGCTGGCGGCATGCTTTTGACGGACAGCAAAGAGGCAGCCGATAAAGCGCGCAAATGGTCGACCCAGTCGCGCGAAGCTGCTCCGTGGTACCAGCACGAGGAGCTGGGTTACAACTATCGCATGAGCAATGTGATTGCCGGTGTCGTGCGTGGCCAGATTCCGTATCTGGAGGAGCATATTGCCCAAAAGAAGGCTATTTATAAGCGTTATAAAGAGGGCTTCAAGGGTCTGCCGGTTTGCATGAACCCCTACGACCCTAACGTTTGTGAGCCGAACTTCTGGCTTTCTTGTATGCTGATTGAGCCCGATGCGATGTGCAAGCAGGTTCGTGGCGAAAGTGAGGCGCTTTACGTAAGCGAACCTGGAAAGAGCTGCCCCACCGAGATTCTTGAGGCTATTGCCGCCATCAATGCCGAGGGCCGTCCCATTTGGAAGCCCATGCATATGCAGCCTATTTATCGCATGAATGCTTTCGTAACGCGCGAGGGCAATGGTCGAGCTAAGACCAATGCGTATATTTCCGGCGGTGCAACGGGCGCAGATGGCTTGCCTTTGGATGTGGGCGCTGACATCTTCCATCGTGGTCTCTGCCTGCCCTCCGACAACAAGATGACTCCCGAGCAGCAGGACGTAATCATCGAAGTTATTAGGCGTTGTTTTGAGTAGGCTTGGTAACGAGACGTTCTATCAGCGATATGGCAAACGAGTCATTGACC
The DNA here is from genome assembly GCA_900540995.1 of uncultured Collinsella sp. Lineage (GTDB taxonomy): Bacteria > Actinomycetota > Coriobacteriia > Coriobacteriales > Coriobacteriaceae > Collinsella. The sequence goes on from UQHO01000013.1 coordinate 29,507, forward strand.
TGTGCCTGTCTCTTGTCCTGCTCATTCTCTTCTGGTGGGTACTGGCGATCGTGGCAATTCTGGTGCGCGTAAAATTGGGCAGCCCTGTGCTGTTCCGCCAGCCGCGTCCCGGCCGCGACGAGAAAGTGTTCAACCTATATAAGTTTCGCACGATGACCGACGAGCGCGACGCCGACGGAAACCTGCTGCCCGACGAGCGGCGCCTGACGAAGTTCGGCCGCGCCCTGCGCTCCACGAGCCTGGACGAACTGCCCGAGGTGTTTAACATCGTCAGGGGTGACATGGCGATCATCGGGCCAAGGCCGCTTCTAGTCGAGTACCTGCCCTACTACAACGACCGCGAGAGACTCCGTCATTGCGTGCGGCCCGGTCTCACCGGGCTCGCGCAGGTCAACGGGCGCAACTCCCTCAAGTGGGGCGAGCGTTTCGAGCTCGACGCTGAGTATGTGGAGAGCATCAACCTCGCCAATGACGTTCACATCTTCCTGAGGACGATCGGCAAGGCGCTGAGCCGCAGCGACGTCTCGGACAACACAGCCGCAACTGAAGGCAACTTCGCGGAAATCAGGTCCCGCGAGATCACAAGGGGGAAAGCAGCTGATGAGTAACGGAACCAACATCCTCATCCTGAGCGCGGGAACGCGCGACAAGGTCGTGCAGTACTTCAAGCGCTCGCTCGCGGGCCGAGGCAGGGTACTCGCTACCGACATGAGCGAGTACGCGCCCGCCATCTACGAGGCCGACGAGCACTTCATCGTACCGCGTATGACCGACGAGGGATACCTCGACGTCATACTCGAGATCTGCAGAGACTACGACGTCAAAGGTGTTCTCTCCCTCATCGACCCCGAGCTCTCCCTGCTCGCGAAGAACGCAGGCCGTTTCGAGGCCGTGGGGACCACGGTCATCGGATCCTCCTACGACCTCTGTGAGCTCGCGCTCGACAAGTTCGAGATGTTCAAGTGGCTCTCCTCCCACGGCTACCGCTGCGCACGCTCCTGGATGGATCGCGGCGAGTTCCACCGAGCCCACGACTGTGGCGAGGTCGGGTTCCCCGTGTTCGTGAAGCCCGCTAGGGGCAGCGCGAGTCTCGCCATCTCCAAGGTCTCGGACGCCGACTACCTCGACCTTATGCTCGCCCAGGGCGACGGGCTTATGATTCAGGAGTTCCTGGACGGCCAGGAGATCGGCGCCGACGTCTATGTGGACATGGTTAGCGGTGAGGTCGTCTCCATCTTCACCAAGAAGAAGCTGAAGATGCGCGCCGGCGAGACCGACAAGGCCGTCTCCTTCAAGGACCCCGTGCTCTTCGAGCTGATCGAGAGGTTCGTGAGGGAGACAGGCTTCAAGGGCCAGGTCGACATCGACGTATTCAATATCGGCGGCGAGTACTACATCTCTGAGGTGAATCCGCGCTTCGGCGGAGGCTACCCGCACGCCTACGAGTCCGGGTGCGACCACATCGAGCTTATCGTCAACAACCTCGACGGGGTGGCCAATAAGCCGCGCATAGGGGAGTATGACGAGGGGATCGTGATGATGAAGTACAACGAAATTATGACGCTGAGGGGATAGCGGCATGCGGGTCCTCTTTCTGAGCCAGAGCCCCATGGAGTCTGGGGACACCGGCATATACACCGATCTCCTTAGGACGTTCGCCGAGCACGGTCACTCCGTTTACGCTCTCTCGCCGAGAGAGAGGCGCACGGGCCTGCCCTCCGAGCTCGCACACGAGGACGGGATCAATATCATCCGCGTCGCGGTCGGCAACATCACCAAGACCAACCTGATAGAGAAGGGCGTTTCGACGCTCTCCATCGGAGTTAGGTACCTCGACGCCCTAAAGCGTTTCGCCCCGGGCGTCGATTTCGACCTAGTGCTCTACGCAACGCCCCCCACCACTATCTCGGGTGTCGTGGAAAAGGTTAAGCGCGCGACGGGCGCCAGGGCCTATCTCCTTCTCAAGGACATCTTCCCGCAGAACGCGATCGACCTCGGAATGCTTAGCAGGAGCGGTCCCAAGGCGCCGATATACGCTTTCTTCAAACGCAGCGAGAGAAAGACCTATCAAGCCGCGGACTGGATTGGCTGTATGTCCCCGGCCAACAGGGACTATCTGCTCGAGCACGAGCCTTGGCTCGACCCGTCGCGGGTCGAGGTCAACCCCAACGCAATTATCCCGCGCGACCTCGCCGGGGAGGACCCTGAGACCTTCCGCTCCAAGTACGGCCTGCCCTCCGACGAGAGAATCTTCGTCTATGGCGGCAACCTCGGAAAGCCCCAGGCGATCGATTTCTTCATCGAAGTGCTCCGCGAGAACGAGAAGGACCCCGCGGGGTTCTTTCTGATCGCAGGCAGCGGAACTGAGCGCCTCCTGCTCGAGGCCTACTTCGAGCAGGAGGCGCCCGCCCATGCGAAGCTCCTGGGGTCGCTCGGACGCTCCGAGTACGACACGATGTTGTGCGCTTGCGACGTCGGTCTCGTCGTTCTTGACCACAGGTTCACTATCCCCAACTTCCCCTCCAGGGTGCTCTCATACATGCAGGCGGGGCTGCCAGTTGTGACCGCGACCGACGAGGTATGCGACATGGGCAGGATCGCCGAGGCCAATGGTTTCGGCGTTGCCGGGTCGAGCGCCTCGGCGGAGAGTTTCTTGGAGAAGTGCCGCGCCCTCACCGATGAGCAAATTAACGATATGGGCAAGAGGTCACGCCTCTACCTAGAGGAAAACTACACGTCCAAGACAAGCTACGAGCTGATAATGGAGCACTTCAATGGATAACTCTACTGTTTTCAAAGACAAGACCCTGATGATCACAGGTGGCACCGGCTCGTTCGGCAACACCGTGCTCAAGCACTTCATGAACACCGACCTGGCAGAGATCCGCATCTTCTCTCGCGACGAGAAGAAGCAGGACGACATGCGCCACCGCCTGCAGGAGAAGTCCCCGGAACTCGCCTCCAAGGTGCGCTTCTTCATCGGCGACGTCCGCAACGCCCAGAGCGTGCGCGACGCCATGCACGGGGTTGACTACATCTTCCATGCCGCCGCCTTGAAGCAGGTGCCCTCCTGCGAGTTCTTCCCCATGGAGGCCGTGCGCACCAACGTCATCGGCACGGACAACGTGCTGCATGCCGCCATCGAGGAGGGCGTGGACCGCGTCGTGTGCCTGTCCACCGACAAGGCGGCCTACCCCATCAACGCCATGGGCAAGTCCAAGGCCATGATGGAGTCCATCATCTACGCCAACGCCCGCAACGGCGCCGGCCGCACCACCATCTGCTGCACCCGCTACGGCAACGTCATGTGCTCGCGCGGCTCTGTCATCCCGCTGTTCATCGACCGCATCCGAAAAGGGGAGCCGCTCACGGTCACCGACCCCAACATGACCCGCTTCCTCATGAACTTGGACGAGGCCGTGGACCTGGTGCAGTTCGCCTTCGAGCACGCCAACCCCGGCGACCTGTTCATCCAGAAGGCGCCCGCCTCCACCATCGGCGACCTCGCCGAGGCCGTGCAGGAGGTCTTCGGCCGCGTGGGCACCCAGGTCATCGGCACCCGCCACGGCGAGAAGCTCTTCGAGACCCTCATGACCCGCGAGGAACGACTGCGCGCCGAGGACATGGGCGGCTACTACCGCGTGGCCTGCGACTCGCGCGACCTCAACTACGACAAGTTCGTCGTCGACGGCGAGGTGGAGACCCAGGCAGACGAATCCTACACCTCCCACAACACCGAGAGGCTTGACGTGGAGGGCACCATCGCAAAGATCAAGACCGCCGAGTACGTGCAGCTGGCCCTGGAGGGCCGCGAGCACGAGGCGGTGCAGTAGGGTGCGCGTCCTCGTCACAGGCGCGAAGGGGTTCGTCGGGAGGAACCTCTGCTGCGCGCTGAAGAACATAAGGGACGACAAGGACCGCCGCGCGAAATACCAGTCACTCCTTCCCCTCGAGGTCATGGAGTACGACATCGACTCCATGCCCAAGGAGCTGGAGGACTTCTGCTCCCGCGCCGACTTCGTCTTCAACCTGGCCGGCGTCAACCGCCCCAAGGACCAATCCGAGTTCATGGAGGGCAACTTCGGGTTCGCCTCCACGCTGCTGGACGCCCTGGAGCGCCACGGCAACAAGTGCCCCGTCATGCTCTCCAGCTCCGCGCAGGCGAGCCTGTCGGGCCGCTTCGAGGGATCGGTCTACGGCGAGTCGAAGCTCGCGGGGGAGGGCCTGTTCCGCAACTATTCCGAGAGGACCGGCGCCCCGGTGCTCATCTACCGCTTTCCCAACCTCTACGGCAAGTGGTGCCGCCCGCGGTACAACTCCGCCGTGGCCACCTTCTGCGACGCCATCGCCAACGGCCGCCCCTACACCGTCAACGACCCCTCGGTGGAACTGGAGCTCCTCTATATTGACGACCTCGTCGACGAGATGCTGGGCGCCCTGCTGGGGCAGGAGCACCGCTGCGGTTACGACGGGCTGGAGCGCATCGAAGGTGAGGATTTCTGCTACGTCCCCGGGACCGACGTGAAGACGCTGGGCGAGATCGTCTACCTGCTCGACAGCTTCCGAGACAGCCGCGAGACGCTGTCGGTGCCCGACCTCACCGAGGGTTCCTTCTCCAAGAAGCTCTGGAGCACGTTCCTTTCCTACTACGAGCCGGGGCACTTCGCCTACGGCCTCAAGCCCAATATCGACGACCGCGGCTCGTTCACCGAGTTCCTGCGCACGCCGGAGCGCGGGCAGGTCTCCGTCAACGTGAGCAGGCCCGGCATCACCAAGGGCAACCACTGGCACATGAGCAAGTGGGAGAGGTTCCTGGTGGTCTCCGGCACCGCGAGCATCAAGCTCAGGAAGGTGGGGGAGGACTCCGATGGAAACCCGTTCCCCGTCGACGAGTACATCGTCTCGGGTTCCGACATGCGCGCCGTGGAGATGATCCCCGGATACACGCACTCCATCACCAACCTGTCCGACACCGAGGACCTCGTGACGGTCATGTGGGCCAACGAGCCCTTCGACCCCGAGAACCCCGACACCTTTTACGAGGAAGTTTAGTCCAGCATGGATTTGAAGCGCTATGTCGCAAAGGGCCTAAGAGCAATTTTACAGCCTCCGGCTATTACCGACTGCACTATTCACCGCACCTCGCGCGTGTGTTCCGGTACGCAACTTAACAACACTAGTCTTGGTCGTTATTCTTATATCGGGCACGATTGCTTCACGGTTAACGCGCAGATTGGTTCATTCTGCTCTATTGCAGATTGCTGCCGTATCGGCGGGGCGTCCCATCAGATGTCATACGTTTCGACCTCACCGGTATTCTGTGAAGGAAATAACGTGATGGGAAAAAATTTCTCCCAATTTAAAGATGCAATAACAAATAAGACCGTTATTTCATCTGACGTTTGGATTGGGGCTGGGGCAACCATCCTTTCTGGAGTCTCAATCGGTGTTGGAGCTGTTATTGGAGCAGGCAGCGTTGTCACAAAAGATGTGCCCGCCTATGGGATTGTAGCCGGCAATCCAGCCCGCCTGCTTCGGTATAGGTTCTCTAGTAGTCAAATATCCGACTTGATTTCGTCGGAATGGTGGACTTGGGATGACGCTCGCCTAACTGAAGCAAGCAATTCATTTGATAACCCTGATTTATTTATTCAGCGCTTCGTTAAGGACAGCCGATGAAAATCTTACATATCTGTTTGGCTAGTTTCTATATCGATAACTATTCTTATCAGGAGAATTTGTTACCCAAGTTTCATAAGAAACTTGGGTATGAGGTTGAGATAATTGCCTCTATGCAGTCCTTTGATAGCAATGGAGAGACCTCTTACATTGAAAAATCGTCTTACTCCTATTTAAACGAGAATGGCATTAAAGTTACAAGGCTGCAGTACAAACATTCGAATCCTCAATTGCAGAGATTGCGTCACTACATAGGAACCGGCGAAGCGGTTGCAGCCGCTTCGCCTGATATTATTTTCTGCCACGGCTGCCAGTTTGGCGATATGCCAATTATCGTTAATTATGTAAAGGCACACCCCAACGTCAAGCTATTCATTGATAGCCATGCAGATTATTCGAACAGCGCTGGCAACTGGGTTTCGTTTCATATTCTTCATAGGATTATCTGGCGTCATGAGGCCCAGCTTGCGCTGCCCTATACAGAACGATTTTGGGGAGTTCTTCCCGCACGTGTCGAATTTCTGGAGGAAAATTACGGGCTTCCCAAGGAAAAGTGTCAGCTTCTTGTCATGGGTGCCGATGATGATGAAGTGAATAGGGCTTCTGGCTCTGCTTCAATCGTCAAAACCAAGAAGCGTTTTGGATACGCCGGCAACGATTTTATTATCGTAACAGGTGGAAAGATCGATGAGGCTAAGATGCAGGTTCTCGCTCTCATGGATGCTGTCGCCAAGATGGGCAAACATGTAAAGCTTCTTGTATTCGGCCCTGTAGTTCCCTCGATGAAGGCAGAGTTTGAGAAAAGACTTGCATGCGATCGCATATCTTATGTGCCTTGGGCTAACACATCGGACTCTTATGATTATTTCGCCGTAGCTGATCTAGTGGTTTTCCCTGGTCGTCATTCTGTTTATTGGGAGCAAGCTGTCGCTATGGGCAAGCCAATACTTATTAAGCGCTGGGACGGAACTACGCATGTCGATTGCGGGGGAAACGCGGCTTTTACAAGCGGTGATGACTCAGAGTCCCTTAAGGCAGATATCGAGAGAATTGAAAGCCCCGGCGTTCTTTGCGATATGAACGAGGTCGCAAAGATTTCGAAGAATCATTTCCTGTATTCGGATATTGCACGAATGAGTATCGGACATGAGACCGACAGGGCATAGCTTTGAAACTTTTGATTACATTAATTATTATATTTAATTTTGCTTCCAACTATCGTAGGGGCAGGTTTCTATCCTCTTCTACGGTTTGGATGCTCTGCTACTTCATGATTTTTGTCCTCTATCCGCTTACTGTTGACGAGCATCTCTATATAAACGCCTCAACAATTGATCTATATGCTTTTATTGGCATCCTCGCATTCACAGTTGGGGGAACAATTGGTCGATTGAAAAGGAGCGGAATACAAAGGCCATCAAAATCTGAAGTTATTGCTCCAAATAAATCCGTTGCCTGGGTTTTATTCTGGATTTTCCTTGCTGCTAGCGTTGCGCTTCTAATCTCGCAAATTGGTGTAGGGGGGATCTCTCAGGTTTTATCTGGAAAAATGACCTCCAAGCAGCTTACTTTGAGGGATGGAGGAATTGAATCCTCGTTCACTTTTGCAATCCACCTACTCGTTCCGTGCGTTTTGGCTCTGTGGGTTACTGCAAATAATGAAAAAGACAAGAGACGTGCGCTTATATCTCTTTTGATATACATCGTTATGACCCTATTATTTGGTTTTACGCGACTCTTTTTGATTTCTATCATTGCAATGCTTGTCATTTTTAGTCTAAGACATACTTCTATACACCAGCAAGTTGTTTATACAGCATTCAGTATTATTGCTTTGCTTTTTGCGATGGTTATTTTAAATTTCATTCGTTGCTTTGGACTGGGAGAGCCAATCTCCTTCAAAACCATTTTTGATATTGATTATATTTTCGAAAGCGCTGACTTTAGCTCTAGCTATCACTGGTTTAATGAACTGCTTAGTACTCACATCGACTTGATTAATCCTGTTGTGTATCTGAAGCCTCTATTTGCTTTTATTCCTCGAGCGATTTGGGATTTTAAGCCAGAGCCGCTTAGCATGCAGGTGCTTAAGCAGATTAATCCTGGTTTGGCTGCTACGGGTTACTCAACTGCTGGCAATAGCGTCCTTGGAGAAGGATATGCTGTTTTTGGTCTTGTCGGTATTTTTTTGGCTCCTTTCATTTGGGGGGTCGTTTGCACCGTTCTTGATGAGAGGTATCGTGCGAAGGTCCTCCCGGGCATCGGATCCTCCAGATGGGTGCTGAAGGCCATCTCGGGAGACAGAATGGCCGGCATCTGTATCGTCAAAGACGACGGCGCGGAAAAGAAGATTTGCTCGCTGCGCGTGGACGCCAACCACCGCGGACGGGGAGTAGGGACTGCGCTGATCGCGGCCTCCATCGAGCTCCTTGATGATGAGAGGCCTCTTATAACGGTTCCCCAGGAGGTAATGCCGTCCCTATCTCCCCTGCTTGAGAAATTTGGGTTTGAGGCGATGGCGGAGTATCGGAACCTTTACCGGGAGGGTGCAAGCGAGTTTTTCTATAACGGTACCCTTGCGTCCAGTACCGGCATTGCCGAAACGTTTGATGTGAGGTCGTCTCTTGATCTGGTGTTTCGGTAGTTCCGTCGAATGACAAAACCTAGAAAGATGCAGGCCGTTCATTTCGGGTTACTGCAGGACAGGGGTCCAGAATTTCTGGACCCCTGTCCTGTTTTGGGTTGACCGTGCGATAAGGGGCGCCTTGGCCTTCGCTACACCTGCTGGGAGCAGCGCTTCTGGGTGCCGCACGCCGCTGCTCGGTATCGCATGCATTGTCGTGGCGGTTGTTCTTGCTTTGAGCTAAGCGGGCAACCGATTAAAAGCGGGTTTCATGTTTCCCAAAGCAGGGGTGCACCGGCTAACGCCGGCGCGCCCCTGCTATTGAACGGACAGTTTTAGTTACCAAATATATGACAGCCATAGCGTGCCCCACCTCGTTCGTAGCCTTTACTCGACGGTGCAGAAGCGCGTGCACGAGATCCTGGCATAACGCGCGAGCAGCCGCAACAAGCGCTGCCATTGGGCATGACCACGCTGCTGACCGCGCCCCTTTGTCTAGTCCTGCTGCCCTTCGTTCTGATGGGTCTCTTCGTTGAAGCATTCATCGGCCTTTTCGTTGATTAGCCACTTTAACCAGACAGGGCACTTCCCCCAACTGTCTCCGAAGCCCATGGCTCGCCATTCCTCGCGAGGCAGCCTCTCTTCCATGAGATCGAGGAGGCGCGACCTCCATGAGGTGGCCGGCGCGATGGTTTCGAGCATGTAGCTGAGTACAGTGAGCGTGCCGAACATCTTGTGGTTGCCGACCTCGTGGGGCTCGTGCCAGGCGGTGTCATCCCTTGGGATCATGGGTTTGGTGCCGAGCGTCTTGTTCCAGAGGCGGCTATGGTGGGCACAGCAGTTCCTCACAGTGTTGAGCGCCACGAGCCAGGATTCGGCCACCTTGGCGCTAACTCCGAGCGTGCCTGCTGTTATCCCACGCGCTCGAGCTTGCCGACGAGTTCTTCTCGGTCTGCCATGAGGCCGCGCGAGATCAGCAGGTCCGCCTGCTCGTCGTAGGTGAGGAATGGCTTCTCGTACTTCATCTCGGCTCCTAGAATTTGAAAAAAAGACCCGCCAGTGTGCATGCTAAGCAGGGGCCGGGCGGGTTTACTGGCTTCATCTTAACGTGTCCCCTCGGCATTGGCTATTGAAATACTAGAACGCGTGCCCCAGCTTGTCCGTTAACCAATTGCTCTTGGCTCGGCGACATCGGCATGGCGCTCAAAGGCACCTCAGATCGCTGCCAAAATGCCTATATTTCGGAAGCGCGAGGAAAAATTAGCAATCCCTGAGCACAACCCGATTTTTGTCAACAATACCACGGTTAGAGACTTTGCCAATCTCCCTCGCGTATGGCATCTTCAGATTTTGCCGCATACTACCGGATACAGCCCCTCTCTAATCACCGGCCTGTGGAACGGGCGCATGGCGATTGCCATCCTTTCAATCGGTAAGTAAAATTGAGACATGATTACGCTTGTCGACATATCCGCTGCTGTTTCTCGTGTGCTGTCTCGTTACGACGTCCGCGAGGCATACCTATTTGGCTCCTTCGCCCGTGGCGAGCAAACGCCAGATAGCGATATTGATTTGCGTCTTGTCTGCGGTGAAACAATGACGTTCGGCACGCTATACGAACTCTCCCTTGAGCTCGAAGAAGAGCTCGGGCGAGATGTTGAGATTGTCACCAACCCTCCCGAGCATATGCGCCCTGCATTTCGCAAGAGCATTGAAAAGGATGAAGTGCGTCTCTATGAAGCGGCGTAAACGGGACGAGGAGCTCATCGGGGTCATTCTTTCCGATTGCGAAACTCTGGCTAGACGAATCGATTATTTTGATGCCACGGAAAACTCTTTCGTTAGCGATCGGAGCGAGGAAGGTGAGCTTGCTTACGACGCGATCATGAGCCCCGTCTACAGAATCGCCGAGGATGCACTCCATCTTTCCGATGAGATCCAATCGGCTTTTCCGGAGTATCCTTGGAACGATATTGGGGGTTTTCGAAATTTCGTAGCACATGGATACGTAGCACATGGATATCGAGAAGTCGATCGATCCCTTGCATGGAAAGTTATCGTCGATGATATTCCTGAGCTAGAGAAAGCGTTGCGTATCTTCAGACAGCGCCAGAGCTGATGCAGCCTTGGCTGACGCGGCTCCTTTGGTATCCCAAGCGCTGGTGGTCGACGGCTGCACGATCGACGCCCGTACCGAGGGGCCAACCTTATCACGCCGGCGATGGCCTAACTCGCCAAAAAACCTCGATGCAATTGCGTTGCGCGTACCGGCGACGTGTCGCCCGTATAGAATCAAAGCATCCGCCCGCCAGCTATCAATTGGATTGGACGCCACATGGAGATCCCCAACACCCTGTGCAGCAATGTCTACGACTTTGCGTTTTGCCCCGAGCCCTGTTACGACCGCCTGGTAGACCTCGCCGATCCCGAGGACTGGGGTCCCAACAACCGTATCCTTAAGAATTACCTGTCGTTCTCGTTTAGCCGCGCGGTGTTTCTGACCGAACGCGACGTGAACCAGACCGCGCCGTCCAACCTGCCGTTGGTGTTCGACGGCGACCGCTGCCTGTTCAACACCGGCCTGTACACGCGCCGCTACGAGACCATCTACGGCCTGTTTGAGCCCAACACCAGGCCCGACGCGCGCCAGCGCTGGTTTTTGAAGGACTTCTTTAAGGAAAGCGACCCCATGCTGGTCTCGTTTGAGTACCTGCCGTGCCGTGTGCGCTTTACCGAGGACCCCTCCGAGCTGGTCTTTGACTACCGTCTGCCGATCCGCTCCAACATCGACCACATCCTGGGCGACGAGGAAAACCTCACGCGCATCCCCGCCAGCCTGATGGGGGAGGGCAACTCGCTGCTGCTGCGCCGCGCCTTTGAGGGCGCCGTCGTCGAGGCCGCCCGCCGCGCCGCCGCCAACTACACGCTCGCCGTGCCGCAGTTCTACGGTGGCCGGATTCAACTGCTTCTGCCGCTGTGCCTAACCGGCGACAAGCCCGAGCTGGCGCTGACCATCCAACGCGAGGACGGCTTCTACGCCGCGCGCACCTGTCTCACGCTCGAGATGGCCTACAACAATGCGCGACTCATCTGCCGCCCCGAGACCTCGTGGATCAAGCGATAAAGGCGCGTTGAGCTGCTGGTTTGCTGTTTATTTGGACTGCGCCAGAGCGGCCAACGCCCACTAATTTAAAATCGTGGGCAAAAAGTACTTGGTAAACCACGCGCGGCTATGATAGTATCTCTTTTGCCGAAAGGCGACGGGCGATTGGCTCAGGGGTAGAGCATATCCTTCACACGGATGGGGTCACAAGTTCGAATCTTGTATCGCCCACCATCTAAAGCGCAGGTCAGAGGTGTTAAGCCTCTGGCCTTTTTCTTTTTGACACCAAAGATGGCATCAAAACTGACATCACAATCGAATCCATGTTGTCCGAGACGCCGTTTTTTGAACGCGCTTCACGTGCGCGCTTCATTTACTGACGTTATCTTCCGTTTTTTTGGTCAGCGTTTGGTTTACTTCCGGTACTTACCCGCTGGCCGTCGTCCTGGCCGTAAAGCTCCCCGCGGGCACATGCCGCCGCCTTCCCGTTCGGCCACCGGGACGTCGCGAAAAGTTTTTCAAAAATTGTCCTTGCATCGCCGTCCGAGTTCCCGTATAGTACTTCTTCGCACGGGGGCGTAGCTCAGCTGGGAGAGCGCTTGACTGGCAGTCAAGAGGTCAGGGGTTCGATCCCCCTCGTCTCCACCCGAGCATTGAATGAGGCTCCAACGCAAGTTGGGGCCTTTTTTCATATAGGCACACAAGGTCAAAGGCGGCACCATGATCCTCCTTGTCGACAAGATCGTGCGTTGAACGACCGTCGCGTGCATGGTAGTATTTCTCCTAGTGGTGCAAAACTAATGCAAATGGATAGCCGACATTACTATCACAGCCACTAACTACAAGGGCTCTTGGCGCAACGGTTAGCGCAGGGGACTCATAATCCCTGGGTTCTGGGTTCGAATCCCGGAGGGCCCACCAGAATTTCCAGAAGGCCAGGCACTATGTCTGGCCTTCTTTCTTTTATTCTTTCTTTTATATAGCTTACATATCGGTCGATAGAAGGCCGTCCTGCCAGCTTCCGGGCGCCCCGGGTCGGCTGCCGGGACGCCGCGGCGGAAAGTTTTTCCAAAATTGTCCTTGCATCGTGGTCCGAATTCCCGTATAGTACTTCTTCGCACGGGGGCGTAGCTCAGCTGGGAGAGCGCTTGACTGGCAGTCAAGAGGTCAGGGGTTCGATCCCCCTCGTCTCCACCCGAGCATTGAATGAGGCTCCAACGCAAGTTGGGGCCTTTTTTCATATAGGCACACAAAGTCAAAGGCGGCACCATGATCCTCCTTGTCGACAAGATCGAAAAAAGCTTCGGCGCACGCGTCCTCTTTAGCGGCGCGTCCTTCCAGATCAACCCCGGCGAGCGCTTCGCGCTCGTGGGACCCAACGGCGCCGGCAAAACCACCATGCTCAAAATCATCATGGGCATCGACAGCCCAGACGCCGGCCAGGTCCAGTACGCCAAGGACTGCCAGGTGGGCTACCTAGAGCAGGAAACCAACCTGGAGCAAAAGGACACCACCATTCTCGCCGAGGTCATGGCCGCTGCCAAGGAAATCCGCCGCATGGGCGAGCGCGCCAACGAGCTGCAGGCCCAGATCACCGAGCTCTCCGAACAGGGGAAGGACGTCGACGCACTCCTTAACGAGTATGGCCAGGTCCAGGACCGCTTTGAGCACCTGGGCGGCTACGAGCTCGAGAGCAACGCCCGTAAGATCCTATCCGGTCTGGGCTTTAAGGTCACCGACTTTGAGCGCCCGTGCTCCGAGTTCTCGGGCGGCTGGCAGATGCGCATCGCGCTCGCCAAGCTCTTCCTGCGCCACCCCGACCTGCTGCTTCTGGACGAGCCCACCAACCACTTGGACCTCGAGAGCGTCCAGTGGCTGCGCGGCTTTATTGCCAACTACGACGGCGCCGTCCTCATCGTCAGCCACGACCGCGCCTTCATGGACGCCTGCGTCGACCACGTCGCCGCGCTCGAGAACCGCCGCGTGACCACCTACACCGGCAACTACAGCAGCTACCTCAAGCAGCGCGAGGACAACCTGGAGCAGATGCGCGCCAAGCGCGCCGCCCAGGAGCGCGACATCGCCCACATGCAGGTCTTCGTCGACAAGTTCCGCTACAAGCCCACCAAGGCCGCCCAGGCCCAGGAGCGCATCCGCAAGATCGAGCAGATCAAAAAGGAGCTCGTCATCCTGCCCGAGGGCCACAAGCACATCGACTTTAAGTTCCCCGACCCGCCGCGCTCCGGCGACATGGCCGTGGGCCTCGAGGGCGTCTCCAAGTCATACGGCGATAAGCACATTTACAGCGACATCGACCTCAAGCTCTACCGCGGCGAGCACGTGGCGCTCGTCGGCCCCAACGGCGCCGGCAAGTCCACGCTCATGAAGATCCTCGCCGGCCTGGAGCCACCCACCACCGGCACCCGCGAACTGGGCACCAACGTGGGCGTGGCCTACTACGCCCAGCACGCACTCGAGGGCATGACCGAGTCCAACACAGTCCTGCAAGAGATCGACACCGTCACGCCCAAGTGGACCGTGCCGCAGCAGCGCAGCCTGCTGGGCGCCTTCCTGTTTAGCGACAACGATTCCATCGAGAAACAGGTTCGCGTCCTCTCCGGCGGCGAAAAGGCGCGTCTGGCGCTCGCCAAGATGCTCGTGGCCCCCGAGGCGCTCCTGTGCCTGGACGAGCCCACCAACCACCTGGACATCGACTCGGTGGACATGCTCGAGAACGCCCTGCAAAACTTCCCCGGCACCATCGTGCTAATCAGCCACGACGAGCACCTGGTGCGCGCCGTGGCCAACCGCGTGATCGACATCCGCGACGGCAAGGTCACGGTCTATGACGGCGACTACGACTACTACCTCTACAAGCGCGAGGACCTCGCAGCCCGCGCCGCCGCCGAGGCGGCAGGGGAGAGTGCACCGGCCGCGACCAAGTCCGCCAAGGTCACCGCGGCCCAGCCCGACACCCCCGCCACCGCTTCCAAGCCTGCCGAGGGCAAAAAGACCAAGGAGCAAAAGCGCGCCGAGGCCCAGGCCCGTGCCGCACTCAACAAAAAGCTCAAGGGCGTGCGCAACCAGCTCAAGAAGATCGAGGCAGAGCTGGACAAAAAGCGTGCCCGCTATGACGAGCTTATGGAATTGATGGCGAGCGAAGAGCTTTATGCCGATCAGGATAAGTTCAACGCCGCGCTGGGGGAATATAACGGCCTTAAGCAAGAGCTACCCAAGCTCGAAGACGAATGGCTGGAGCTTTCCACCCAGATCGAAGAGGAGACCGCGCGTGAACTCTCGTAAGGCCGCTGCCGTGGCGATGAGCATCATCGCCATCGCTTGTCGCATCTGCGGCATCTTTATGAGCGCGATGACCGTGCTGCTGTGCTTTAGCGGCCTCACCGCCAAGCTGCAGATCGTGGGCTTTGTCGTTGAGCTTTCGCGCGCGCTGCCGAGCGCCATCGCCGGCTACGGCGTCATCACCTCTCCCTTTGGCGGCGTCTTCCGCCTGGATTACGCTATCGTCGCCGTCATCCTGTTTGTAATTGACTACCTGCTCACGCGCGCCTCGCGCCGCGTCCGCTAGGAGAGCGCCATGTCCAGCAGCTACATCATGAACCTGCTCGCCAGCGCCGTCGCCGTCATCGTTGGCATCGTCATTCACGAGAGCGCGCACGCCGCCGCGGCCTGGGCTCTCGGCGACAAAACGGCGCGCTCGCGCGGACGCGTATCGCTCAACCCGCTCAACCATATCGATCCGTTCGGCACCATCATCCTGCCACTGCTCATGCTCGCAGCCGGTGGCCCGGTGTTCGCCTTTGCCAAGCCCGTGCCCGTCTACCTCAACAACCTCAAGCACCCCAAGCGCGACGAGGTCTTGGTGAGCGTGGCCGGCCCCGCGTCGAACATCGCACTCGCATGCCTCGCGGCCGCCCTCATGCACGCAACGTACGGCAATCTCTACGCCAGCATGTCCTTTGCCGTGGCGTCGCAAATCATGAACTTCGGCGCCACCTTCATCGTGGTCAACCTGTCGCTCGCGTTCTTTAACCTTATCCCGATCCCGCCGCTCGACGGCTCGTCGATCATCGTCCCGTTTCTCAAAGGCCAGGCGCTTGCCAATTACTACCGCCTGCAGCAATACGCCATGCCCATCCTCATCATCGTGCTGTACCTGCTGCCCATGTGGACCGGCATCGACGTGATTGGCCGCTATTTCGACGTTACCGTGTATCCGCTAGCAGAGCAGCTGCTCACCTTCGCAATCGCCGGCATCTAGGGTAAACTTACAGGTCGACCGTGCAAAACGGTCGCAACGTGCACCCAAACCGCGCCGCGAAGGCGCCGTCAAAGGAGGTCGAAGATGTCGTATCGCGTGTCGACGCAGGTCTACAGCGGACCGTTCGACCTGCTGCTGCAGCTGGTAACCCGCCAAAAAGTTGATATCGGCGCCATCTCGATCAGCGAGGTGGCCGAGCAATACCTGGCCGAGGCCGAGCGCATCGAGGCGCTGGACCTGGACGTGGCGAGCGACTTTTTGCTGGTCGCGGCAACCCTTTTGGACATTAAGGCAGCCTCGCTGGTTCCCCAGGAGGCCCCGCGCAAGACAGACGACGATGACGAGGACGACGAAGACCTCGAGGAACTCAGCGCGCTCGACGGCGACGCCCTGCGCGAAGTCCTGATCCAGCGCCTGATCGCCTACAAGCAGTTTAAGGGCGCGGCGGCAGCCCTTGGCGCGCGCATGCAGGCCGAAAGCCGCATGCATCCGCGCGTAGCCGGCCCCGACCCCGAGTTTCTGGGCCTTATGCCCGACTACCTGGCCGGCATTACCCTGCGCGGCCTCGCCGTCATCTGCGCCGACCTGGACGGCAAGCGCCAGACCTTCCTGCTGGAAGCCGAGCACGTGGCGCCGCATCGCGTGCCGCTCGATCTGACGGTGGTATCTGTCGACCGCTTTACCATGGCGCACCAAACCTGCACCTTCCGCGAGCTCTTGGACGGCGACGCCACCACCGAACAGCTCGTCGTTACCTTCCTTGCTATGCTCGAGCTCGCCAAGCGCGGCTCTCTTACGCTGAGCCAGGACGAGATCTTTGGAACCATTCAAATCAACCGCGTCGAGGGCGCCGAGGCATACGTGCCCGGCGAGGGCCCCGAGCTCACCGAATAGGAGCGGCAACCATGTCAACCCTTTCCACGCTGGAGGCAAACAGCCTCAAAGGCGCCCTCGAGGCGCTGCTGCTGGTGTCGAGCGACCCGGTAAGCGCACCCGCGCTGGCAGGTGCGCTGGATATCGCCCCGGGCGAGTGCGCATCTCTTTTGGCCGAGCTCAAGGTTGAGTATGAGGAAGCCAACCGCGGCTTTCAACTGCGCGAGGTCGCCGGTGGCTGGCGCCTGTTTACACACCCCGCCTACCACGATGTGGTCGAGGCCTACGTGCTGAGCTGGGACACGCAAAAGCTGTCGCAGGCGGCGCTCGAGACCCTGGCCGTCATCGCCTACCACCAGCCCGTCACACGCGAGGTGGTCAAGGGCATCCGCGGCGTCAACTCCGACGGCGTCATCGCGTCGCTCGTGGACAAGGGCCTGGTGCGCGAGCTCGGCCGCGACCCCGAACGCGGTCAGGCCATCATCTACGGCACGACCAACGCCTTTTTGGAAAAGTTCGGCCTGCGCTCCACTCGTGACCTGCCCGATCTAGAGCAATTTGCGCCCGACGAGCAGTCGCGCCAGTTTATCCGCGAGCGCCTGAGCGGCCGCAGCATTCAGTCTACGCTCGAAGAGCAGGCCGAGGACCTGGACGAAGAGCGCGAACTGATCGATACCGATGTTGAAGATACCGATGGCGAGGAGCTGCTGGCCGCCGGTGACACCTCGGAGGACATGCATGACGAGGACTAACGAAGCAGGGGAGACGCGCACTACAAGCGCCGCGGGCGCCACAACGCCAGCGGGCGACGCCCAGCCCGTCTACCCGCACACCATGCGCCTGCAGCGCTTTTTGGCGCGCGCGGGCGTGGCGAGCCGCCGCGGCTCGGAGGACCTGATGACCGCCGGACGCGTGACCGTCAACGGCGAGGTCGCGACCGAGCTCGGCACCAAGGTCGATGTCGACCGCGACCACATCGAGGTCGACGGCATGCCCGTCAAGCTCGGCCAGGGCGCCGTGTACCTGATGCTCTACAAGCCGACCGGCTACCTCACCACCATGAGCGATCCGCAAGAACGCCCCTGCGTGGCTGACCTGGTCCCGCGCGACCGCTTTCCGGGGCTCTTCCCGGTGGGTCGCCTGGACCGCGACACCACGGGCCTCTTGCTCTTTACCACCGACGGCGACCTGTCTCAGGACCTGCTGCACCCCAGTAAGCACGTCTACAAGACCTACCAGGCGCTCGTGGACGGGCACCTGTCCGACCGCGACCTCACACCGCTACGTCGCGGCATTGAGCTCGACGACGGCCTGTGCCAGCCGGCCATCTGCCGCGTTATCACTGCGCACGAGGCGGAGGCCGTGGCGCCCCAGGGCGTCAAGCCCGGGACCACCGCCGTTGAGGTCATCATCCGCGAGGGCCGCAAGAACCAGGTCAAGCGCATGCTGAGCAAGATCCACCACCCGGTGATTCGCCTGCATCGCTGTAACTTTGCCGGCCTGGAGCTCAAGAACGTGGCCAAGGGCTCGTGGCGCGAGCTCACCGACCGCGAGGTGCAGATTCTCAAGGACGGCGGTATCCCGCCCAAGCAGGCCAGCTCCAAACGCGGCACCGCGCCGGCGACTAACACCGCCAGCCGCACGCGTCACTACGGCAGCCCCGGGTCCCCCCCCCAACGCCACACCCACCCCGGCGAAGGT
>UQHO01000014.1 GCA_900540995.1 uncultured Collinsella sp.
AGCAACGTGACGCCAGAGGAAAAGCCGATGCGGCTCGCGCGCTCCCTCGTATACCCGATAGACCGTCTGCATGTGTATGCCAGCCCCTTACGCTCTGGTGCAAGTTTGTTTACTGTGGGGCATTCTCGCACGAAACGTTCAATCTATTTGCCCAGAGCGCATGTTGGTTTGGTGAGCGGCTCTAGTAGTCGGTGAAAGTGAGGGGGTTAATTGAAGATTTTTAGCGCGCAAGCGTAACGGTACGATCGGGAAACTCGATGCTTGCAACCAGTTTTCCGCCGAGGCTCTCTGCGTACCTGCTCAGCGTGTCGAGCCTCATCGAACCCAACTCCCCACGCTCGAGCTCGGATACACGTTTTTGAGAAACGCCCATCGACTGGGCGACCGACGCCTGTGTTAGATCTTTTAACCTGCGAATCTGAGCAAGCTTATAGGCTTCGATACGATCGCGAGTCCTCTCCTGCTCGGCGGTAATGGAGTCGCGTGTTATCCCGCGAGATTCCATATACTCATGCAGTTCCATCTCGATCGAGCCTCCTTACGTGGCGACGGTATATTTGCTCGGCCCTTGGAATGTTGATCGCATACCAACCGTTCCATTTTGCCCTTGACGATCCCGCTCGCGACTTATCACCCGCCAATAGCAATACCGCCTGGCGCTTGGGGTCAAAGGCGAAGAGGATGCGAATCACCTGCCCACCACACGACGTCACTCTCAGCTCCTTTAAATGATGAAGCTTCGAGCCCTTTACGCGGTCAACCAGCGGACGACCAAGGCTGGGACCTTCCTTCTCGAGCACCAAAAGGTCTGCGTAAATCTGTCGCAACGTAGACTCATCCTGCTCATCGAGCCAAGGCTCGATGTAATCGAGCACAATGCGGTATCGATGCGGCTGATTTGACATACCTTTCTCCTTCTATAGTAGAAGTTTTACGGTATATTGCAAGAGCGGAAATAGGCTCGAAGGGTCTTTTTTGCAGAAGTGAAGCCCGAGATCAGTAGGCAACGAGGGGTTATTGGACGGCTACGAACTTCTTTGGTCTTCCGGCGTGACGTTCTTGGGCGGCGTAGCGCTCGATGCTGTCTATCGTTATCATCCGACGGCCGTCGACGAGTTCAACATCGAGCTTTCCGGCTTTGACCAGCGCGGTAATCCGCGGAGCGGAGACTTTGAGGTCCAGCGCTGCGTCTTTAAATGTTCGGCACGCCGCTTCCCGAGCGTCCTCGTGGTCGATTTCGACTGAAAGGGCCACGACCTCGGCCGAGCGTTCGTACCCCGCCGGAGTCAAACCGTTGTTGAGGTCGTCGGCCAAAAACGCCATCAGTGCCTCGGTGGCATGGGCAATCGCTTCTTCGCGCGTATCGCCATCGGCAAAGGCGCCGGGAATCTGCGGGAAGCTGGCGCAGTAACCGTCGTCTTCTTTTATGAGAACGCAGTCATAGGTAAATCGCTGCCTCATTTTGCCTCCAACTACCATCCAGCTTGGCGACGAATACTTGCCCACGTGCCCTTCTTTGGTCGATCGCCACCAGAGCCGTTCACGGTGACAACACGGTCACCAGAAACATACTTAGCATGACTACCGACTTGCGCGACCTTCACGAATCCATCGTGCTTGAGTAGGGCAATGATTTCCCGAAAGGTAGGGGGTTGCATGGGCCGACCTCTTTCAGCCGTCCTAATTATAAACTACTTTATAATTTTTGCTAACCAGTTAATAAATATTACTGGCGCTGTTTGGGCTCGGTGATGATAGCTCGGACGATGCGGGGGCGATCGGTGAGGTCGTGGACGATACGCACGTCCGAAAGGCCTGCCTGGCGACAGAGCTCGGCCGCGGCATCGAGGGCGCCCTCGTAGAGCTCACAAGCAAACAGGCCGCCGGCGCGCAGCATGTAAGGCGCCGCATTGAGCAGGCGGCGGAAGATGTCGAGGCCGTCGGCACCGCCCTCGAGCGCCAGGTCGGGCTCAAAGTCCTTGACCTCGTGCGGCAGCGAGCGCATGACACCGGTCGGGATGTAAGGCGGGTTGGAAACGAGCACATCAAAGGCGCCCCACTCGTCGTGGGGAATGGAGCTCACCAGGTTGGTGAGGCTGAAGGCAACCTCATCTGCCGTGAGGCCGAGGGCATCGCGGTTTTTGGTGGCCAGATCGATGGCGCGCGGCTCGATATCGGTAGCGGTGCAGGTAACGTGGCCGCGACGCTCCCAGGCAAGCGAGAGCGAGATGCAGCCCGTGCCGCAGCCGACCTCGAGAACGCGGGCAGTGCGGGGCTCGGCTGGGGCAGGCGCAGCGGCATCCTGAGCTGAAACCGTCTCCTGGTCGGCACCCTCGATGGCGATGCCGTATTCGTCGAGCTCGGGCTCGGCGGCTTCCGCGGCTTCGGCTTCTGCTGCTTGCGCGGCGGCTTCCTCGGCCTCGCGATCGGCAAGCTCCTCGGCATAGGCGCGGCTGCCGAGTACGTCGCCGCCTAGCGCCGCCTCATCGGCGGCCGTCAGGTTGGCAGCACGGCGCTCGGCGGTCGCGCGTTCGTCGGCCAGCGCCGCCTCGGCTTTGCGGGCCTGCTCGACCTCATCGTTCCAAGGCAGCTCAACACGCTGACGGGCAGCGGCCTCAGGGCTCAGCACCTCGGCATCCAGATAGTTCAGGACTTCCTCGACGAGCATCTCGGTCTCGGGGCGCGGAATGAGCACACCGGGGGCGCACGCGACGTCGATCATGCGGAACTGCGTGCTGCCGGTGATGTACTGCAGTGGCTCGCCTTTGGCGCGACGAACGACGGCCGCGTGCATGGTCTCGAGCTGGGCCGCGTTAAGCGTCTCGTCCATGCGCATATATAAGTCGATACGCGCCAAGCCCGTGGCCGCGCACAGCAGCCACTCGGCAGAAAGACGGGGGTGCTCCTCGCCGCGCTCGGCTAGGTACTCCTTGGTCCACTCGAGACAACGCTTGATGGTCCAGATCTCGTTTGCCATGGGGCCCTCCCCTCTTAAGCGCCGGGCGGCGCGCGAATGTCGGAGCAGATTGTAAGCGAGGCCAGCGCTTGGCAAAGGACGATTGAAGGCGATTATCGAGAATCAGCCCAGAATTTTGCTTGGAGCCCACCTGAAGTGTTCATTCGTCGACGTCTAAATCTGCATTCGTCAAGCTTTTGGCAAGGTTGACCCAAAACTGACCAATATCTAACCAAGAACTTGCCAAATCACTTGACGCGCGACGCACCAAAAAGGGACCCGCGACTTCTTGGACAATTTTTTGAGCAATATTTTCAATTGCAGATGCACGCCGCTAATTTCTTTGAGCAGGTAGCCGGCTTAATGTCCATCAAAGCCGATTAAATAACATCTCAAAGCAATGTCCCCAACGACTCCCTACGGGTCATTTGACAACCAAGGAAACGCCGATGTTTTGGCAATGCCAGCGAGCGACGTCCGGGGCGAACAAGTTGGCATGAAAAAGGCAAGGCATTGACCTTCTGGTCATGCCTTGCCTTTTGAATGACAAATTGTCGCCCTGGGCGGCGCGCAGCGTCGGCCGGTCCGCCGTTCGGTAGAACGGCGGAACTTAAACTGCCTGTGCCAGCTTCTCGGCTCGCTCGGCGGCGGCGAGTGCCTCGATGACGGTGCCGAGCTGGTCGCCCAGGAGGACGCCGTTGTAGGTGGAGTTGAAGCCGATACGGTGATCGGTCACGCGGTCCTGGGGCTGGTTGTAGGTACGAATCTTCTCGGAACGGTTGCCGTGGCCGATCTGGCTCTGGCGCTCGGCACCGAGCTCAGCCTGCTGCTTCTCGAGCTCCATCTCGTACAGACGAGCGCGCAGCATCTGCATGCAGACCTCGCGGTTCTGGATCTGGGAGCGCTGCTCCTGCGACTGCACCACGGTGTTGGTGGGCAGGTGGGTGATGCGCACGGCGGAATAAGTGGTGTTAACGCACTGACCGCCAGGGCCGGAGGCGCAGTAGGTGTCGATGCGCAGGTCGGACTGGTTGATCTGGACGTCGATTTCCTCGGCCTCGGGAAGTACGGCGACGGTCGCCGTGGAGGTCTGGATACGGCCCTGGGACTCGGTCTTGGGAACGCGCTGGACGCGGTGCACGCCGGACTCGAACTTCATGACGGAGTAGACGCGGTCGCCCTCGACCTTGAACTCAATGGACTTAAAGCCGCCGGCCTCGCTGGGGCTGGAGTCGAGCACGGTGGTCTTCCAGCCGCGCGACTCGCAGAAGCGCTGATACATCTTGTACAGATCGCCGGCAAAGATGGCCGCCTCGTCGCCACCGGCGGCAGAGCGAATCTCGACAATGGTGTTCTTGTCGTCGTTGGGGTCGCTCGGGATGAGCATGTACTTAATGTCTTCCTCGAGCTGGGGAAGCTTGGCCTCGTTTTCGGAGATGTCCATCTGGAGCATCTCCTTCTCATCGGCATCGGTAGTATCGTGGAGCATTTCCTTGGCAGCCTCGATGTCATCAAGCGCGCCGATGTACTCGCGCGAGGCGGCGATGAGGTCGGACTGGTGCGCGTACTCCTTGTTGAGACGCGTGAACTCCTTGATATCGGAGGCGACGGCCGGGTCGGAAAGCTTCTTCTCGAGCTCCTCGTAGGCCTTGATGATCTTTTCGAGCTTGTCGCGCATGACGGGACTCCTTTATATGCGTGAAGGTGAAAATCGGCAGAATTGATGGGGCGCACGGCGCCACTGCGGGGGTAAGTCCAGCTAGAACATGTCGATCTTCAGATACATGCGCATCCCTTCGCGTACGGGGTACATAGTTGCGGTCTAACCCATACATGATAGCGTGCGCAGGCAAACCTGCATATAACCCGCATGGAATGAGTGGACGTAGCCGTTGGGGACGTTCCTTAACGGCTAGTCGTTTAAGAACGTCCCCAACGGCTAACAAAGGGAGCGTCGCTTTGTCATATTCTAGAGCGCTTGAAGCAGGGCGATGAGGAAGCGAACACCCTGGAGGTAGGCGCGGCGGGTGATGCGCTCGTTGGTGCCGTGGACGCCGCGGTCGCACTCATCATCGTCGACCACAAACGCCGAAAAACGAATGCATTCGGAGCAAATGCGCTGGTAGTTGGCAGCATCGGTCGCGCCGATCACGGTCGAGGGGACAATCGCCAACGGCTCGGATGATCCGTTTTCCTCCGTCCCCTTTGGATCGCGGAAATAGCGGGCGGCGATGGAGTGAACCGCCTCGAGGCCGGGACCACCGATGCGCGGGGACGGCGAGGGTTCGGAGCTGCCGGGGCCCAGCTCCACTTCGACACGACCGGCAAGGTCCGCCCCGGCAACCGCCTCACGGCAGCGCGCCACAACGTCGGCCACGCTCGTGCCCTCGAGCATGCGGAAGTTAATGTTGGCCCACATATCCTGCGGCATCACGTTAGCACCGGTGCTACCGCCCTCGATTTGGGTCGGTGCACAGGTGGTGGTCACGAGCGGATAGAGCTTCTTGCTGGCGAGGCAATCGCGGACAATGGCGCCCCCGTTGGCGGCAATCTCATCCGCCGTGTAAAGCCCCAGCTCGACAAGCTGCGCGGCAAGCAGATCGGTCACGCGCGTCGGCCACTCGATATCGCAGATTGCGGCGATGGCACGGCCGAGCACCTCGAGCGACGTGCCGCCGTAGGGATTGGACGAATGCCCGCCCTCGCTACGCGTCCTCAACACGATATCGGCGTAGCCCTTCTCCGCGAGATCGGCATGCATAAGCCAGCCCTCGCCCGCGCCGTACTCGGCAGCCGGAACGATGCGGTAGTCACCCTCGTCGATCAGGTACTCAAGCTCAATGCCGCGCTCCTCGAGCGCGCGGCCGATGGCGCCTGCGCCGCACTGCGTAGTCTCCTCGTCCTGGCCAAAGGCCAGGAGCAGCGTGCGCTCGTGCTGCCAACCGTGCGCCAGCGCATACTCGACAGCCTCGAGAATGCCTGCGACCTGGTCTTTCATGTCGATCGCGCCGCGACCCCAAATGTAGGTGTCGTCCACGTGGCCGCTAAAGGGGGCATGCGTCCAGTCAGCCTCGGTGCCGGGCACCACGGGGACCACGTCCATGTGGCCCATGAGCATGACGGGTTTGAGGGCGGAGTCGGAACCGCCAAGCGTCACCAACAGCGAATGGCCGACAAGCTCGACCTCGCCCGCCGCAAATACGTGCGGCCAGGCCTGCTGCATATACGCACGCAGATCGTCAAACGGCTGCCAATCCACCGCCTCGGCATCCATGCTCGAAATGGTCGGAAACGACAGCACGCGGCCCAAGCGCTCGCACGCGCCGGCCTCGTCTATATCGGCAAAATCGTCCTCATGCGCAAAGAAGCGCCAAACCTCGGCCATGACATCCTTTCGATTGTGACGACAAAGGCCGCCCCACCGGAGCGGCCCCATCGTTCACACATTTGCGGTCGGTTATTTGTCCTCGAGATAGCGAGAGAGGAACTCGCGGGTGCGCTGGTGCTTGGGGTTGCCGAAGAGCTCGGCCGGCGCGGCGTCCTCGAGCACCACGCCCTTGTCCATAAAGACCACGCGGTCGGACACCGTGCGGGCAAAGGCCATCTCGTGCGTGACGACGACCATGGTCATGCCGTCGGCGGCGAGCTTGCGCATGACCTCGAGCACCTCGCCCACGATCTCGGGGTCGAGCGCGGAGGTCGGCTCGTCGAACAGCATGATCTGCGGATTCAAACATAGGGCACGAGCGATGGCCACGCGCTGCTTTTGGCCGCCGGACAGGCGACCAACGGCGGCGTGCGCGAACTTCTCGAGTCCCACGCTCGTCAGATGCTCCAGCGCGACCTTTTCGGCCTCGGCCTTGCTCATCTTTTTGAGCGTGACGGGCGCGAGCGTACAGTTGTCGAGCACATCCATGTTGTTGAACAGGTTAAAGCCCTGGAACACCATGCCGATGTCCTCGCGCAGCTTGTTGATGTTGCAGCGCTCGGCCGTGAGGTCCTGGCCGTGGAACCAGATGTGGCCCGCGTCCGGGGTCTCGAGCAGGTTGAGGCAGCGCAGGAAGGTCGACTTGCCCGAACCCGAGGCGCCGATGATGGTGACGACCTCACCGGGATTGACAGCGAGGTCGATGCCCTTAAGCACCTCAAGCGAGCCAAAGCTCTTGCGCAGGCCTTCAACGCGGATAAGCGGCTCATTGGTCTGTGCGGCGGCCGCGGTGCCGGTAGTGGCGGTATCTGCCATGATGATTCTCCTCGTCTTGAGCCTAGTTGGAGCTGGGCAGCGTTGCCGGGGCCTCGGCGCCGAGCTTTTTGCCAAAGGCCTCGAGCAGGCGGCTCGCCACGAGCGTCAGGATCAGGTAGACCACGAGTGCCACGCAGTAGACCTCCATCTGGCGATAGTACACGCCGGCGACGGTGGTGGTGGCGTACATAAGGTCGAACACGCCGATGACCGAGAGCACCGACGAATCCTTGATGTTGATGATGAGCTCGTTGGTGAGCGCCGGAATCGCGTTTTTAATGCCCTGAGGGAACACGACCTTGCGCATAGCCTGCCACTGCGACAGACCCAGCGAGCGCGCTGCCTCGGCCTGGCCGGGATCGATGGACTCGATGCCGCCGCGCAGGACCTCCATCATGTAGGCGGTGGAGTTGAGCGAAATGGTGACGAGGCCGGCGGTGAAGGTACTCCAAATCTGGTTGGCCTGGGCAGTCTCGAAGCCCATGCCGCGCAAAACGGTGAAGCCCGCGTAATAGATGAGCAGGCCCTGGACCATCATGGGCGTGCCGCGCACGATGGTGGAGTAGACGGTCGCAAAGCCGCGGCCGATGCTCTTAAAGAAGCGTGTGAGGTCGTTATCCACGCGGTCGAACGTCTGAATGCGCAAAAACACAAGGAGCAGCGCCAGGAAGAATGCGATGACGGTGCCGAAGGTCGCAAGTGCGATGGTGATCTCGATGCCACGGATGAAGAAGTCGCCGCTCTTGTAGGTCATGTAGACCAGGCTCGACAAAAAGTCGCTGGGGTTGGAATCCGAGACAATGCTCACCTGCACCAGATCGATAAACGACATGACGCAACGGTCGATAAAGAAGATCGCCGCGATGGCGACCACGACATAGCTGCCCAAGCGCGCGCCGCGACGGAAGCGCTCGGAAGCAAACGGCGACGTTTCGCGATAGTCGTTCCAGTGCATGAGCTTGGTGACGAGCGCCGCCGCCGACACGACGAGCCAGGCCCAAAGGATCGCCCAGAGGCAATCCTGGAAGATGCCGGTGGGTGCCAAAAAGCTCAGCGGGGTGGGGTTGCGCTGGCTAAACGCCAGACCGAGCGCCGCGATGACGCTCGTGCCCAGGTATACATAACGGTGGTCGGCCTTGATAAAGGAGGCCAGACGATTAATGGTTTTCATGCTGCCTCCCTATGCCGGCTGACGGTCGAGGCACGCGTCCCACATTTGGTCGCGCTCCTCCTGGCTGATGCCCTTGAGGGCCTTGTCGATGAGCTTAAGCAGCTTGTCCGAGCCCTTGCGGCAGCCGACGTTTGCCGTGACCTCCTGCTTAAAGCCCTCGCCCTCGGCAAATTGAATCGGCACGATGCCCGGGTTTTGGGCCATATAGCCCTTCTCGTTCTCGGTGTTGTAGGTCACGGCGTCGCACGTGCCCTGCAGCAGGTTCGAGAACACCGTGGGGACCGAATCGACCGGGTTTTTGTGCACAACGCCCGGAATCTCGTCGATGACGGTATCGAGCATAGTGTCCTTTTGACCGAGCACCGTGGCACCGCTGAAGTCGCTGAGCTTGGTGGCGTTTTGGTAGGGCGAGCCCTCTTTTACGAACAGGCCAAAGTAACCAATGAAGTACGGATCGGAAAAGCCGACGGACTCCTCGCGCTCGGGCGTGGCGCTCATGCCGGCGATGATGAGGTCGATCTGGCCGTTGTTGAGCGAATCGATGAGGCCCGAGAAGCTCTGCTTGACGGCAACGGGTTCGCCGCCGAGGGCCTTGCAAACGATCTTGGCGATCTGCACGTCGTAGCCATCGGCATAGGCGCCCTGCACGTTATCGATGGGGATGGTGAACTCGCTGGCCTCGGAGACCTGCCAGTTGTACGGGGCGTAGGCCGCCTCCATGCCAATGCGGATCTTGTCCTTGCCGATCACGGAATCGGACAGGTCATCGCGACCGCTGCCCGTCGTTGGCTGGACCACCTTGAGCGTGGACGGGCGCTGGCAGCCGGCGAGCGCGCCGGCGACGACGGAAGCGCTCGCAGCGAGAGCGCTACCCAAAAAGATGCGACGGCTGCATACCGGCTGTGGATGCGCGTCGCGCTGTTGTCGAGATTGCATCTGGTGCCTTCCCAATTTCGTTTTGCTGACAATAAGACAGGATATACGCCCGCAACCAGCAGCGCGGCATGTGCGCGAAAAATTAATAGACACACGAGGACGATTGGCGCAAAGCAGCCTGCCCCATGTACCACTTGGCATGAAAAAGGCAAGGCATAGACCTTCTGGTCGTGCCTTGCCTTTTGAATGACAAATTGTCGCTCTGGGTGGCGCGCAGCGTCGACCGGTCCGTCGTTCGTTAGAACGGCGGAACCTCTAGAGCAGGGTGACGCTAAAGGAACGGATGTCGGTAGCGCCCGGTGCCAACGTGATGGTGTTGACCTTGTGCTCAAAGACATCGTCCTCGGTGTCCATGGTGGTGTGGCCGGTCCAGGGCTCGAGCGCCACAAACGGAGCGTCGTTGGCGGCAGACCACACGCCGATGTACTTAAAGCCCTCAAAGTCGATCTTGACGCCGTGGCCCGACTTGCGGCCGCGCAGCGTGAGCGTGGAGCCCGGAGTATCGGTGAACATGATGGCATCGTTATCGAAGCTGCGGTGCGTGATGGGCAGCACGTCCGAGTTATCGGGAGCCTTGTAGCTACCCTCGAACGTCATGAGACCGTCGGGCGTGATGATGGGAGCCTCGTTCGTCCAGGCCTCGGTAAACGCCAGCTCGTAATCCTCGAATACCTCGTCCTCGGCACCGGGGGCGGGCACGTTAAATGCGGGGTGGCCGCCCACCGAGAACGGCAGGTCCACGTCGCCGGTGTTCGTAACGGCAAAGGTCTGGGTAAGCGTGGCGTCGCCGGTCGGGGCATAGGTCATGTTGAGCTTAAAGTGAAACGGAAAGGCCTTGAGCGACTCGGGCGTATCGGTGATCTCGTACGTTACCGAGGAGCCGTCCTCCGAAACCTCGACCAGCTTGTGCTCGACGATGCGCGCGAGTCCGTGGCGCGGCATCTCGCAGGTGCCGGCCGCAGACGTTGCCGTGTTGTTGCGCAGCGAGCCCACAATGGGGAACAGGATGGGCGCATGCTTGCCCCAAAAGGTGGGATCGCCCTGCCACAGATACTCGTTGCCGTTGAGGGCAAGGCTCGTGAGCTGGGCACCCATGGAATCGATGGCCGCGGTGAGGCCGCCGCGCTTGATGGTAGTGACGGTGGACATGCTACTTCCTCCAATAGTAAACAACGGTGTCGAGGGCTATTGTCCCACTCTTGGCGGCGGGGTTGAGCGACAG
The DNA here is from genome assembly GCA_900540995.1 of uncultured Collinsella sp. Taxonomy (GTDB): domain Bacteria; phylum Actinomycetota; class Coriobacteriia; order Coriobacteriales; family Coriobacteriaceae; genus Collinsella. Next base: position 10,529 of record UQHO01000014.1, read on the forward strand.
GTGCAGTTATTGAGCAATAGCGTAAAGGTCAAACCCGCCCTGCGGCGTGCTATCGACCGTATCGGGCGCCTGTGAATTAAAACTCACCGGAACCATGCGCTTTGAGGCACGGTAACGCGTGCCGTCGGTGGCGACGGGCGGCTCATCGACCGTGAGCTCGTAGTCGCCGGGCTTGAGCTCGATGCCGTCACCTTCGGAATTGACGTATTGGTACTCGTCGATCGCTTGCCCCTTGAGCGTGCGACCCACGATATGGACGAGCATCTGGCTGTCGCCGCGCGCGGTGTCCCACGTCGCGCCGTCCTTGACCTCGACCGATACATGCACCGAGCGCGTGCGGCTGAGCGATTGCTCGACAGACATCTCGACCTTGGCGGCGTCTTGGCGCTGCTGCTCGACATGACCCCAGATGCTGCCGATCGCCGAGCAAGCGATGACGCCGGCCATAAAGGCGATGAGAATGGGGCCGAGCGGAGAGCGACGGCCCGCGTCTTCCTCGCGAGCCAGGTTGGGGCGATGGGTGGGGGCGGGCGCCTGGGCACCCTGCGCGGGCACGTCGAGTATGCTGAAGGATGCCGTGCTGCCGGGGTCGATGGTATGGCGCGGCTGTGGGGTCTTTGCCGGCGAGATCGACATATCAGCCGGCTCGCCGAGCGTGGCCGTGGCATCGGCCTTCGCCTCGTCGGCCTCGGCCTGGGCCCAAGCCTGTTCAAAGGTTAGGGGTTCGGCGGCATCGGAGGCGGCTTCAGGCTCGACACCGGCATCGTTGCCGGTCTCGTCCTCGTCGCTCGACACGTCACACGGCGCGGGCTCGTCCCACTCTTCGTCCGGAGCCTCGCCCTCGCTATACCACCATTCAAAGTTATCGATATCCATACGGGGCGCCCCTTAAGCCTCGCAAATAAACACTTGCTAGCCTTATACCCCCAGATGACACGGGAGCTCGCCGGCACAGACAGGAAAAGCGTCACAACATTCGACGCTTTTCCTCGTTTTCGAGATTTTCATCGAATGTTGTGATGGTTTGGGCGGCAGCCATGCCGCGAATGTGACAAAGGGACTGTCCCTTTGTCACATCTGGAGGGTAACGGGGATTTGGATGCAGCAGAAGTCCTCTTGGTGGGACTCGTCGTAGCTCGTGGTATCGAGGTAGCAAAAGTCGAAGGCGTTGCCGATAGGCTGGAGCGCGTGCTCGTCCATGCAGGCAACGATGGCGCGGATGCCCTCGGGCTCGTATGGCATGCCCCAGCGGCTCATGCACAGATATGTGCCCTCGGGCAGCACCTCGATGCCAATCTCTGCCAGCTCGGCGGGATCGCTCGGCAGCAGCTCCTCGGCACCGCGCGGCAGCACGGCAAAGGAGCCGGCGCCGGCAATAGGGTCGTCGGAATGCAGCGCCTCGCGACGCAGCATGGCACCCCAGCCGCGCATGGGGCGCGTGCCCGTCAACGTACGCATGCGCAGAATCGCCCGCATGAGCGTGGGGTGAAGCATCGAGCGGCCGCGCTCGATATCGCCCGGGAACTCCTCAAAGACCACGTAGCGGCGCTCAAACTGTTTGAGCTCCGGCTTGCCCTCGCGCTCGCGCCAGTAAACCGCCTCGTCGTAAAAGCTCAGACGCTCCTGCACACTCGCGCGCTCGGCTTTGAGCCCGGCGATCTGTTCATCGAGCGCCTGCACTCGCGAGCGCAGGTGATCGGTCATCTCGCCAATGTCGAACGTCGAGGTCAGGCGGTCGACCTCGTCGAGCTCGAGCCCCAGATCGCGCAACATGCAGATCAGGCGCATGAGCGGGATCTGCGTGGGCGAATAGAAACGGTAGCCTTTTTCGTTAACCACGGCGGGCTTAAACAGGCCGATCTTGTCGTAGTAGATGAGCGTTTGGCGCGAAACGTTAAACAAACTCGCCATCTCGCTAATCGCATACATGCCCGTCTGCATAGGTCCTCCCGACACATCCTTTTTGCGCACAAAGCCCGCCGCCCACAGGGGCAGCGGGCTCAAACACTACTCGTATCCTACCCTAAAGACGCCTATGACCAGCGCTTATAGTTTGCGCATGACACGCCGACGGCCTCGAGCGCCTTGGCGGCGATGTGGTGCACCGCGTCATCGAGCGTGGCGGGGCCGTTGTAAAACGTGAGCATGGGCGGCATGAGCATGACGCCCGGTACGCGCGCAAGGCGCGCCATGTTGTCGACATGGATCGCACTGAAGGGCGTCTCGCGCACCATGAGCACCAGGCGGCGCTGCTCTTTCATCTGCACGTCGGCCGCACGCAGCAGCAGGTTTTCGCTGTAGCCGCTTGCGATGCCGGCGAGCGTCTTCATGGAGCAGGGAGCCACGATCATACCGTCGACCGGATAGGTGCCGCTTGCGATGGCGGCGCCGATGTTCTTGTTGTCGTAGACCACATCGGCGTGCGCGACAAACTCGTCGAGCGTCATGCCGAGCTCCTGCTCGATGGTGATCTCTCCCCCGCGCGTGACGACAAGCGCCGACTCGGCACCGGCCTGACGCAGGCATTTGAGGCACTCAAGGCCCAGCGCGGCACCGCTGGCGCCAGACACGCCAACGACAATGCGACGGGGACGGACAGAAGACTCAGGCATGACAACTCCTAACAACAAAATGGCAGCTATAGGTCGGGCAATGTCAGCGAGCGCGCGTCTGGCGAGGCAAGGTGCCCCGAAACAAGAAGGCATAGGGCTTATGCCCATGCCTTCGCAGTTGAGGGGCAGATTGCCCGCCAGGCGCGGGCGCAGCGTCGAGTGGTCCGACGTTCGGTAGAACGCCGGAACCTTAGAAAGCAATCTCCTTGGCCCACTTGTCCTTGTCGATCTCCATGAACTGCGAGCGGATGAAGTTCTTCTTGAGGTCGAACGGGACCGTGCAGTCGAAGATGGCCTTGCAGGCGATGCCATGCTCGCGAATCGAAGGATCGAACGCGGGGTCGTTGGACGGGTCGAGCACGTGGCAGTGGCAGCCGGGGATGGTGATGAGGTCCACGTCGGCCTGGAAGCGCGTGGTCATGGCCCACATCACGTCGCTCATATCGAAGATGTCGACGTCCTCGTCAACAAGGATCACATGCTTGAGCTCGGAGAATGCCGAGAAGGCGAGCATGGCGGCGTTGCGCTGACGGCCCTCGTCATTTTTGCTCGACTTCTTGAACTGCATAATGGCAACGAACTTGCCGCCGCCGCAGGGAGCAGCGTGGACGTTGAGCAGGCGGCCCGGGATAGCGGTCTCGACCATCTTGTAGATGGAAGCCTCGGTGGGGATACCGGCCATGGACACGTGCTCGTGCGAAGGGCCGATGCAGCTCTCCATGATGGGGTTGACGCGCGTGGTGACGGCGGTGATCTTGATCACCGGGCAGACCTTGGCGCCGCCGGTGTAGCCGGGGAACTCGGGCATGGCGTAGCCGTGGCCGTTGACATCCTCGTTGATGGTCTCGTCGTGCATGAGGTAGCCCTCGAGCACGTACTCGGCATTGGCGATGCACTTCTGCGGAACGGTGACGCAGTCGGCAAGCTCGACAGCGTGGCCGCGCAGGGCGCCGGCAATTTGCAGCTCGTTGAAGCCGAGCGGTGTGGTGGGAGCCTCAAAACCGCAGCACATGTACACGGCGGGGTCCAAACCGATGGAGATGGAGATGGGCATGTCTTCGCCGCGCTGGCAGTACTCGTCAAAGAACGCGCCCAGGTGACGGCTGCCGGGGGTAATCCACATGGCAAGCTTATCCTTGTCGACGCAGGAGAAGCGGTGGATGGTCACGTCGGACTGGGAGCCGTCGGGGCTCGTGCCGTAGGCGAGGCCCATGGTGATGTAGGGGCCGCCGTCGACGGGCGTGTTGGTAGGAGCGGGAACGATCTTGCGCAGGTCAAAGCCCTCGTCGGTCGCCTTGTACACGACCTCCTGACAGTCGACGTGCGCACCCTCGGCGATCTGCTCGGGCGCGATCAGGTTCTCGAAGCGCTTGCCGATCTCGAGGCCCAGGTGCTCCTCATCCAGGTCGAGCAGGGCGGCAACGCGCTTGCGGCTGGCAAGCATGCCGATGCAGACTTTGGCATCGTCAAAGCCCTTGACGTTGTTGAAGACCATCGCCGGACCCTCTTTGGTCGGGCGCATAACGGTGCCGCCGGCGCCGACGTGACGGTAGACGCCCGAGACCTCGGCATCGGGATCGACCTGAGTGTCGGTCTCGAGCAGCTGGCCCGGCATCTCGCGCAAAAAGTCGAGCGCGGAGCGCAGGTCGTGGATCTGGGAAGCATCGGTAGTGGACATAGCATGCTCCTTTCGGGAGAGTGCCCGGCGGCGAGGATGCCGCCGGGCTTGGTAACGTAATGGGGCCGCAGCGCTCATAGATGGGGCGCTCGGGCACTCGCAGTTCAAGCACTCGGCTAATTACAGCCAAGCACTCGACTGCTTACATCAGGCCAAAGAGGTGGAACCAGGCGGCCTCGACCAGCACGACGATAAAGACGACCGCGGTGAGGGGAATACCCATGCGCATGGCCTCTTTGGAGGTGTAGCCGCCGGCGTCCTTGCCCTCGCCGATAAGGATCGGCAGGTTGTGGAACGGCAGGATGTAGTGGATGTTGATGGACGTGAAGACGATGAGCGCCACGGCGAGCGGGCTCACGCTGGAGCCGGCCGCGAAGCTGATGAACGCCGGCACGCACACGCCGAGCACGGCCATGACCGAGCCCATGAACATGTGGATGATCATGGAGAGCGCGGCGACGAGCAGGGCGAACAGGAAGATGTTCTCGGGCACGGAGCTGGGAAGCACGACGTCGGCGATCCAGGCGTTCATGCCGGTGGCGCCGCCCACGGAACCCACGGCCATGGCGGCCGTCAGGAACATGAGGGACTTGATGTCGACAGCGTTCCAGCTGGCGGGAGTGAGGACCTCGCCGATGATGGGCATGGCGAGAGAGACGCCGATGGCAAGCGTCACCCAGCCGATGTAATCGCCCGAGACGGTGAGCCACAGCGCGATGGCGATGACAAGCCACACGACGGTGCGGATCTCCTTAACGGAGAGCTTGCCGAGCGCGGCCTGCTTGGCCACGATCTGCTCGCGATCGTAGACGAGCTCCTTGCTGGGCTTAAAGAGGAGGAGGCCCAGGAACAGGGTGCACAGCAGCGCGACCAGCATAGGCACGCTCATGTACAGGAACCAGTCGACGAAGGACGGGCTCATGCCGCCGGCCTCGGCGCTGTACTGCGCAACGAGCGGGTTGAGCGTGGAGTCGCCCGTCAGGAAGAACATGGAGCCCGGGGCAGCAGCGGCAAACACGAGGAAGCCGAGCTTGCCGCGGTCGTCGTCACCGTAGCCGGCGGACTCGGCAATGACCGAGACGACGGCGAGAATGAGGAAGGCGCGGGGGAACGGATGCGGGATCAGCAGCGACAGCACAAAGGTGAGCGCGAAGATTGAGATGATGAGCGACTTGGCATCGCGCACGAACTTGAGCATAAACGCATAGGCGATGCGCTCGCCCAGGCCCGACTCCTTGACCGCGCTGGCGATGAGGTAGGCGCCGATGACGAGCCACATGGTGGCTTTGGTCCACGAGCTAAACGTGGAGGCGACCGTCGCCGAGATGCTCGCGGCACCCGTGTCGTCCACGCACACCTTGAACAGAACGAGCAGCGCGCAATAGAGCAGGCCCACAAAGCCCGGCTGTGCCACGCCACACGCCCAGAACACCACCGTGGCGAGCGTCAACGCCAGACAGGTCTGACCGCCGACCGTAAGCTCGACCGTCGAGCTCAGCTCCGCCAAAGGAAGAAACTTCACCAGCAAAAAGACAACGATACCCAGCACAAAGCCAATTTCGCGCTTGGTGATCTTAAACGCCTTCTTTTCCGCTTCCATCTCCCCACCTTTCTTGTTGGGGGCGCTCCGGATTCGCAGCCACGTTGCCACTTAAAAAGGGGCGCCCGTTATCGGACACCCCTTACGTTGCGCTGTGTTGTGGCAATACAGTCAAGCGGGTTTTTTGGATGAGAAGCGATCCTCTGGACAAAAAGCGTCACAACATTCGACGCTTTTCCTCGTTTTCGAGATTTTCATCAAATGTTGTGACGGTTTGGATGTGGCAAAGGGACTGTCTTTTTTCACATAGCGAGGGCTGCGCGGATGGAGGGGACCTCCAGAGCCTCGCGGAGCCAGGGGGCCAGCTGCTCGGGGTGACCCTGCAGGTAGCCTTTAAGCTCGGACGGGGCCACGCGGCGCACTTCCGAGATCTCCTCTTGGTTGATATGCAGCTCGCCCGGCTCAACATGGGCAAGGTAGACCTCGCACCATTCGCACTCGCAGCGGTCGTCGCCGTGGTCCTCGCGGTAGGTCACGTGACCGAGGTGTTTGAGCTGGTCGGGTGCGCGCGTGATGCCGAGCTCTTCGTTGATGCGGCGCGCCGTCGCGGCGACAACGTCCTCCCCGGGGAGCGGATGGCCGGCACAGCTATCGGCCAGCACCCCGCCCCACAGGCGTTTGAGCGGACTGCGACGACAGAGCAGCAGGCGTGCGTCTTCGCCCTGGCCCTCGACCAGAAGCGTCAGAAATGCCTGATGCAGAATGCCCTCACCGGCATGGGCATCGATGCGGTCGACGGGGCCAAGCGTCTCGCCGGTCGCGGCATTGACCGCCACGACCTCGGCGCCCGCGCCGCCCTCATCCCAGCCGGCGCGCAGAATGCGGGCTGCGGCCTCCTCGAGCGCGGCGATGAGTTCCTTGGTGGTGTCGAGCACGCGCTGCAGGTCGTCCCCGCTCGCCCGTTCAACATGAAAACCCGTGCTTGCAACGACCGGCACGCCAAAGCGCGTGGCCAGCGCCGCCGCGATATCGTGCGCCGGGATTTCGTCGCGATGGCACGGAACGGCCAGGATGCTCACCGTCGCCGTACGGCCGGGCTCGGGGCGCGGAATGGCCTGCGCCGTGGCGCCCAGGTGCGCGAACTCCGGCGAGCAGGCGTACACCGCCATGCCTCGCGGCGTCACCGTCAGCTGGGCCTCGAGCGCAAACTTGCCCTCGCCCACTGCAACCTTTGTCGTGTGCATACCCATGGGATCTCCTGTCGCCCGCAATGTACCTGAGACCATCTTCGCCTGTATTGCGACTATACAGGCAAGCACAGCCTGCGACAAAGGGGGCAGGCACCTGACACATTCTGTTAGAGTTGCAGGGATTGAATCCCGCTTATTCATGCGACATTGGAGTGACAACCTTGACCGCCGCAACCACGTCTAAAAGTAAGTCAACCGCCGCCGCGCTCTCCCCCGCGCGCACCAAGCTCTGCCTGGCGCTGCTCGTGCTGTTGGGATTCTCGCTCGGCTGCTCAGAGTTCGTGGTCATCGGCATCGAAAGCGACTTGGCAACGGAACTCGGCGTATCACTTGCCACTGCGGGCCAGCTCATCAGCGTGTTCGCGCTCGTCTATGCCATCGCCACGCCGGTGCTTGCGCTCAGCACGGGGCGATTCCGCCGCTACCAGTTGCTCGTGTACTACAGCATCGTCTTTGTGCTCGGCAACCTGGTCATGGCGTTGGCGCCCAACTTCCAGGTGCTCTTTATCTCGCGCATTGTCCTGGGATCCGTCTCGGGCGCGCTGCTCGCCGTGGGCGTGACGTACATCCCCGAGCTGCTGTCCCCGCAGCAAACTTCGCTTGCCATCTCGGTCGTGTACGGCGCGTTTTCCGTGGCGATGGTCTTTGTCACTTCGATCGGCAAGTTCGTGGCCGACACGCTCGATTGGCACGTGGCCATGTACGGTACGCTGACCTTTGCCGTTTTGATCTGCGGAGCGCTCGTGGCGTTTATGCCGCGCGCCGGACAGACCGACGAACCCGCTACCTTCCGCGAGCAGGCGGGTCTGCTACGCGAACCGAGCATCATCACCGGCATGCTTATCTTTTTGTTTGGCGTGGGCTCGGTCTATGTGTTCTACGGCTACGTGACGCCTTATCTTGAGCAGGTGCTGGGCATGGGCACTGTTCAGGCGAGTACCACGCTTATGGCCTACGGCGTGTTCTGCCTGATCTCGAACATCCTGGGCGGATGGATCGACGCGCGCTTTGGCATGAAGGCGCTGCTTGTGACGTTTGTGCTGCAGGCTGCGGCGTTACTCGGGCTGTTTGCCGTGGGCGGCACCATGCCGCTCGCGCTGGTCTTTGTCTTTAGCCTGGCGCTGCTCATGTACCTGTTCTCGGTGTCATGCATCACGCACTTTATGGACGTGGCGCGCAGCCGCCATCCCAAGTCGATGGTGCTCGCGAGTTCGGTTGAGCCCATGGCGTTTAACGTCGGCATTTCGTTTGGCACCGCAGTAGGCGGCGCCGTGGTGAGCAGCGTTGGCATTGCCTACGTTGGCGCGGTTGGTGCCGCGTTCTCGCTTGTGGCCTGGGCGCTTACGCTGGTGACGATTAAGCTGGCTCGCTGGGAGCGCAAGCGGGCGAGGGCGTAAGCGCAGATGCGATACTCGAACTCGATGATGGCGATCGAAAGGAAACCGCATATGCAACGTGTACTGTTTATCTGCCATGGGAACATCTGCCGCTCGACGATGGCTGAGTCGGTGTTTACCGAGCTCGTGCGCCGCACTGGGCGCGAGGCGGAGTTTGTCATCGATTCCGCAGCGACCTCAACTGAGGAGATCGGCAACCCGCCGCATCATGGCACGGTCGCCAAGCTGCGCGAAGTCGGGATTCCCGTCGTTGCGCACCGTGCCCGCCAGGTGCGTCGAGCAGAGTATGGCAACTGGGACCACATTGTCTATATGGATGCTGAGAACGCGCGTGGCCTGCGTCGCATCTTTGGCGACGACCCCGACGGCAAGATTACGCGCTTGCTCGATTGGACCGGACGCCCCGGCGACGTGGCCGATCCCTGGTACACCGGCAATTTCGATGCCACCTACCGCGACGTGCTCGCCGGTTGCGCCGCTATGCTCGAGCAGCTGTAGGAAAGCGAGGTCGCAGGCCACGCCTTCGGCGCGAAACGAGCGTGGATAATCTCCCGCATGAAAAATGAGCGTGGATTTTCTCCCACTTTGAGCATTCAAGTGCGCTCTAAACGGGAGAAAATCCACGCTCACCTATTCGTCGACGATCTCGGCGAGCCAGACGTTGAGGGTGTCGACCTCGGGGCAGCAGAACTTTGCCGTGCCAGGCTCGTTGCCAGGCACGGTTCCGCCATAGCGCAGGATATCGATATAGGGAAAGCCCACATGGCAGGCCATGGCGCACATCTTGCCGCGATCGCGGTCAAAGTCAAAAACGTCGCCCGGCTTGTGACCGTGGTGGCAGCGGCACGTCCCCAGCTGGTCCACGCAGCTCACGCGGATACGCGGCCGCTTGCCACGCGGCGCGCCGAGCGGCCTGTTCTCGCCCGCAGGCTTGACGCCGCCCTCGCCAATGTTACTCATGGTCGATCACGTCCAGGCAGGCCTCGATGGGAAGGCCGGCCGACTTGTCCTCTTGGTCGGCATTGCGCTCGATAAGCTCAGCCACCACACGCATGGCATCGAACGTCGCGCGCTGCAGACTCCAGCCTGCCATAACGCGGCCGACGAGCACCGCCGAGAACGTGTCGCCCGTGCCCGGGAAATAGACCGGAATGAGCTCAAAGGGAATCGTAAAGTACTCCCCCGCCACATGGTCGTAACCGATAACCGCGTTCGTGCCATTGACTACGGCGCTCGTAATGACCACCGACTTGGCACCCAGCTCACGCACGGCGTTCACAAGAACGCGAGCCTCGTCGGGCGTGATTTGCTCTGCAATAGGCGTATCGGTGAGCAGACAGGCCTCAGTGTAATTGGGAACCGCGTAATCGGCGCACTCGAGCAGGTGCCTCATGAGACCGATCGTGGACTCAGGCACACCGGCATAGAGCTTGCCGTTGTCGCCCATGATGGGATCGACGAACACCTTGGTGCCCTTTTGCGCGCGGCGGTGGCAAAAGTTCGAGATGATGCGCGTCTCTTCCTCGGTCACGATAAAGCCGGTCGAGATGGCGTCGAACTCAAAGCCGAGCTCCTCCCAGATGGCAAGACTCTGACGCACGTACTCGGTGGTGTCGTGGATGTAGAACTTGGGGTAGTTGAGCGTGTCGGACACAAGTGCCGTCGGCAGATTGTGGATACGGTAACCCATGTGTGACAGCACCGGCAGCATGGCGGAAAGCGCGACCTTGCCGTAACCGCACATATCGTTAATCAGCAGCAGCTGAGTATTCTTCATGAGGGTCTCCCTTGGTTCGGGCACGGCGCAGCAGCGCCACAGTGCGACTAAGTGTAGCGCAGGAGGCGTTGTGGGCGGGCGGTGGCGCCGTGGAGGTCAAATTGTTGCGGAAAGGTTTCGGAAATGGGGGCTGTTTGCTCCATAGCGGCCTAGTTGATGCTACTCATATAGCTCCATTTCAAAACTATGCCTATTTACTACGTTTAACCGCCCGCCTCCAACCACAGCGAATTTCTCTCCAACAAAACCGCAGGTAGATAGCTTGCGTTTTTTCAGAAACAGCTGTTGTGGTCAGCGATGCTGGATTCATCGTAGTAATTAGGCATAGTTTTTGGCAAGGCCGCTTCGAAAGGCATCATCGCAGCCCAAAACGATACCTTTTCCTTCGTCCCCAAGGGATCAGATTGCCGCTTAGGAGCGTTTGCAGCGTCGAGCGGTTACGGCGTTTGGTAAAACGCCGTAACTTAATAAGTTTGGTACCTTGACATTTATTTCTTGCACTCCTAAATTAGTTAGGCACAAAACAATTGCACTACCTAACTAAAGAAAGGAGCGACACCATGTGCGATGACCACATCGGCCTCTGCCCCCACACGCCGGGCGGCGACCCCCATGAACCCGCAGATGCGCCCGCGGCACAGTCCCAATCAGACGCGCTCGCCAAGCACATCCTAAACGGGCTGGGCTTCTGCGGCCACTTTCTGCACTTTCACGGCGGCGGCGCCTCGGGAAAGGCCCCCATCGTCTGCTTGCTCGCCAAGCAGCCAAACGGCGAGATGTCACAGCAGGAACTAGGCCTGCACTTTGATCTTAAGCCCGGTTCGCTTTCCGAGATTCTCTCCAAGATCGAATGCGCCGGCCTTATCGAGCGCAGCCGCAATCCCAAAGACCGGCGGCAGCTCACCATTCGCCTGACCGAAGCGGGATGGGAAAAGGCCCACGTAGAGCAGGCGGCCCGCATTCGCTTTAGAGAGCAGGCCTTTAGCGCGCTCACCCATGACGAGCGCGAGGACCTCGCCGAAATGCTCGATAAAATCCGCGTAACCTGGGAGGAACTGGATGATTAAAACCCTCATGGGAAGCATCCGCGACTATATGAAAGTCACCGTTGCCACGCCGCTGCTCGTGCTTGGCGAGGTGCTCTGCGAGATGCTGATTCCATTTATCACCGCCAACCTGATCGACGCCATCAAAGACGGCGCCACCGTAGCCGAGATGCTTCCCACCGCGGGCCTTTTGGTGCTCATCGCGCTGACATCGCTTGCTTTTGGCGCCGCGGCAGGCGTCACCTGCAGCCATGCGAGCTGCGGCTTCGCCAAGAACCTGCGTCACGACCTGTTCTACAAAATCCAGACGTTCAGCTTTGCCAACATCGATGAGTTCTCGAGCTCCTCGCTCGTCACGCGCCTGACCACCGACATCAACAACGTGCAGCAGGCCTTTATGATGATCATCCGTATCGCCGTGCGCGCGCCGCTGGTATTGATCTTCGCCTTTACCATGGCGTTTATCATGGGCGGCAGCGTCGCCATGGTCTACCTGGTCATCATTCCGCTGCTGGGCTTTGGGCTGTTCTTTATCATCTTTAAGGTGCGTCCCATCTTCTCGCGCGTGTTCCACAAGTACGATGCCCTTAACGAGTCCGTCGAGGAAAACGTCACCGGCATGCGCGTGGTTAAGAGCTACGTACGCGAAGACTTTGAGAAGGAGAAGTTCGCGGCCGCCGCGCGCGATGTCCAGATGGACTTCACCCGCGCCGAGAAGCTGCTCGCCTTTAACAACCCCATGATGAACATCTGCGTCAACGGCGCGTTTGTCGTCATCATCTACCTGGGCTCCAAGCTCATCATCACGAGCCAGGGCACGCTGTTCGACGTGGGCCAGCTCTCCTCGACCTTTACCTATGGTTTCCAGATTCTCATGAGCCTGATGCAGCTGTCGATGATCTTTGTCATGGTGACCATGGCCGACGAATCGGCGCACCGCATTACCGAGGTGCTGGCCGCCGAGCCCACGATCGCCGATCCCGCCGAGCCCGTGCTCGAGGTCGCCGACGGTTCCATCGACTTTGACCACGTGAGCTTTAAGTATTCCGCGCATGCGAAGCGCCAGGCGCTCGACGATATCGACCTGCATATTAAGAGCGGCGAGACCATCGGTATTATCGGCGGCACCGGCTCGGCCAAGTCGACGCTCGTGAATCTGATCGCCCGCCTGTACGATGTCACCGAGGGCACCGTGCGCGTCGGCGGCGTGAACGTACGCAACTACGATCTGGACACGCTGCGCCACCAGGTAGCCATGGTGCTGCAGAAAAACGTGCTGTTTAGCGGCACCATCGCCGAAAACCTGCGCTGGGGCGACCCGAACGCCACCGACGAGGAAGTCCGCGAGGCAGCACATCTGGCCTGCGCCGACGAGTTTGTCGACGGCTTCCCCAAGGGCTATGACACCTGGATCGAGCAGGGCGGCTCCAATGTCTCGGGCGGTCAGAAGCAGCGCCTGTGCATTGCGCGTGCCCTGCTGCGTCGCCCCAAGATCTTGATCCTGGACGACTCCACCAGCGCCGTCGACACCAAGACCGACGCCAAGATCCGCGCAGGGCTGGCAAGCTATCTGCCCAACACGACCAAGCTCATCATCGCCCAGCGCATTAGCTCCGTGCAGGATGCAGACCGCATCATCGTCATGGAGGGCGGCCGCATCGCGCAGATCGGCAACCACGATGAGCTGCTCAAGACGAGCGAGATCTACCGCGAGACCTTTACCTCGCAGAACAAGATGTCTGCCGAGGGCGAAGAGGCCGTCGAAGTCGACACCGAGGTATCCGCAACACAAGCTCAGACCCAGGAAGGAGGCGAGGCACATGAGTAAGGCAACGACCGCCGAGCGCGCGCTCAACCGCAAGGGTGGCACCATGTCGCGCCTCATCAAGACGCTCTTTGGCTTCTACCCCGTGCTTTTGCCCCTCGTCGTCGTCGGCGTGGTGCTCTGCGCCATCATCAACTCCATCGGCGCGACCTTCCTTCAGAGCGCCCTGCAGATTATTAGCGAATCGTGGCAGTCGGGCGATTGGGAAGCTGCACAGCCCAAGATCGCACAGCTCGTGACCACCCTCGCCTGCATCTACGGCGTCGGCATCCTGTCCTCGCTGTTCTGGAACCGCGCCATGGCCATCGTCACGCAGGGCTCGCTCGAGAAGCTGCGCGAGAAGATGTTCAACCGCATGCAGGACTTGCCGATCCGCTACTTCGACACACACCAGCGCGGCGACATCATGAGCCACTACACCAACGATATCGACACGCTGCGCCAGATGATCAGCCAGTCGCTGCCCAACCTGCTCATGACGACCATCGTCATCGTCACGGTATTCTTTATCATGCTGTACTACAGCGTGTGGATGTGCCTGGTCATTGTGGCCGGTGTCGCCTTTATGACCTTTATGACCAAGCTGCTCGGCTCCAACTCCGCGCGTTTCTTTATTGCGCAGCAGACCGAGCTCGGCGTGGTCGAGGGCCATATCGAGGAAGTCATGAACGGCCAGAAGGTCGTCAAGGCATTCTGCCACGAGTCTGCCGCCGAGGCCGATTTTGACGAGCGCAATGAAAAGCTCTTCGAGGTCTCGCAGAAGGCCAACATGTACGCCAACATCCTCATGCCCATCCTTATGAACCTGGGAAACCTGCTCTATGTGCTGGTCGCACTGGCAGGCGGCATTTTCCTGGCGCTGGGCGTGCCCAACCTGAGCATCTCGGGCATGGCACTGTCCATCGCCGTCGTGGTGCCGTTCCTCAACATGACCAAGCAGTTCTGCGGACAGATCGGCCAGATCTCGCAGCAGATCAACGCCGTGGTCATGGGCCTCGCCGGCGCCGACCGCATCTTTGAGCTCATCGACGAGGAACCCGAAGCCGACGAAGGCTATGTGACGCTCGTCAACGCGCAGGTGAACCCCGATACCTGGCAGCTCGAGGAGGCCGACCACCACACCGGCATGTGGGCGTGGAAACATCCGCACCGCGCAACCGGCGAAATCGAGTACGTGCCGCTGCGCGGCGACCTGGTCATGGACAACGTGGACTTTGGCTACACGCCCGACCACGAGGTGCTGCACGGCGTGTCCGTGTACGCCAAGCCGGGTCAGAAGGTCGCGTTTGTCGGCGCCACCGGTGCCGGTAAGACGACCATCACCAACCTCATCAACCGCTTCTACGACATCGCCGACGGCAAGATCCGCTACGACGGCATCAACGTCAACAAGATCCGCAAGGCCGACCTGCGCCGCTCGCTGGGCGTCGTGCTACAGGACGTGAACCTGTTCACCGGCACTGTGATGGATAACATCCGCTACGGCAACCTGGACGCTACCGACGAGGAGTGCATCGCGGCGGCCAAGCTCGCGGGCGCGGACGACTTTATCACCCGCCTGCCCGACGGCTACGACACGATGCTCACCGGCAACGGCGCACAGCTGTCGCAGGGCCAGCGCCAGCTGATCTCGATCGCACGCGCCGCCGTCGCCGATCCGCCGGCGATGATTCTGGACGAGGCCACGTCGAGCATTGACACCCGCACCGAGGCCATCGTGCAGGCGGGCATGGACAAGCTCATGGAGGGCCGCACGACGTTTGTCATCGCGCACCGCCTGTCCACCGTGCGCAACTCCGACGCAATCATCTGTCTGGACCACGGCCGCATCATCGAGCGCGGCAACCACGACGAGCTGATCGCCAAGCGCGGATATTACTACCAGCTGTACACCGGAGCGTTTGAGCTGGAGTAGATCTGGCAACCCGGAACTACGCCGCAACGCATAAGCCCCCGCAGCTCATATGAGCTGTGGGGGCTATTTTCATGCCGGCCGGAAACCGTATCCCACTTTTCGGACCCAGAATGGGATGCCGTTTCCCGCTGGACCCCCTCCGGGAAACGGCATCCCATTTCAAGGGGGTAAACCGGGATGTAGTTTCCCCTAACGGCACCTTTGGGAAGCCGCATCCCACTCTAGACGCACAAAACGGGATGAGCTTTCCCATGGTGATCCAAGACCAGAAGCATGTCCGATAGCGCAGCCAGGTCAAGAACAACAAGGCAAGCGTCATGCCAATTTGGACGAGCGTCTGCTGCAGTTTGAGGCTGCTGGCCCATATGGTAGAGTTAACCACCCATGAATTTCAGCACACTGCGTGCTACCTGCTCTTTTGTCATTTAGGGGAGTGAACTTGTGAATACTTCTGTCGCCAAGAAGGCCAGCCAGGCGGTGCGCCTGCTCATGATGGTGCTCACGGCAGTTCTCATCTTCTTCTTCATCAATGTTATGCTGCTCGTCTCCGATATCCAGGGCACGGCGCGCGTGGTCAATTACGCCGGTCTGGTGCGCGGTACCACGCAGCGAATCGTTAAGCTCGAGGATGCGGGCCAGCCTCAAGATGACCTGCTCAAAGCCGTGGATTCATACATCAACGGTTTGCGTTACGGAAGTGACGACCTCAACCTCGTCCGTCTCGACGACGATGAGTATCAGGCAAAAATGACCGAGCTTGCAAATTATTTTGATGAGCTTTGCGCCGAGATCATCCGCGTGCGCGAAGTCGGCTATGAGAACACCGACATCATCCCTATGAGCGAGGAGTTCTTTGGCATTTGCGACGATGCTACGCGACTCGCAGAGGACTACTCTCAGGAGAAGGCGTCGGCGCTCAACTATCTCGAGGGCTTGGTGATCATCGACATCATGGGCTTGGTGGCGACCTTTGCGGTCGAACTTGTTCGCGCGGTGCGAACTGCCGCGCTCAATCGCGAACTGCAGAGCAAAGTCTATCTCGACGAAGCCACGGGACTGCCCAACAAGAACAAGTGCGAGGAGGTCTTGGGGCAGGAGCAGCCTGTCTCCGCGGAGTCGCCCGTTGCGATGTGCGTCTTCGACCTTAACAATCTGCATACGGTCAATAACAACTTCGGCCACGAGAAGGGCGACGAATACATCCGTTCTTTTGCCCAGCAGCTGGGGCGTGTGGTGTCCGAGACGTGCTTTGTGGGTCGCGACGGCGGCGATGAGTTTATCGCGGTGCTGCGGGATACCGATCGAGCTGCCGTGGAGTCCTGTCTCGCTCGGGTTCGTGCGAACGTGAACGAGTATTCCGAGGCTCACCCCGACATGCCCATCAGCTATGCGGTGGGCTATGCGCTTTCCAGTGATTTTGACGAGCCGCCTACCATGCGCGAACTCTTTTCCCAGGCCGACAAAAACATGTACATCGACAAGAACCGCGTAAAGGCAGCCAAGGCAGCCGGGCTGCCACGCGAGGAACGCTAAACCCGTAGCAAAGGGTAGCTAATTTGGGACGGGGCTCTTTTGGCTACTTGAGAAGCTGAGCCATTGCGTTGACGAATTTTTGGACTTGGAGGGTGGGCTCGAGCGGGTAGTGCAGAAAGACCGGCACCTCGCGGCCGCACAGGAACGGTACGCCCACAAAGGCCGGGTGCACGCCCGACCACGATCCGCAGGTGAGCACCGCATCGCCCTTTTCCTCCGCATCGTTAAAGAGCGCAAAGTCAAAGCTGTCCACGTCAATCACATCCACACCGCCGTCAGCCAACAGATCGATGCGCAGGCTGTCCATGGCGTCGTTGCCGTGGCGCAACACGCGCAGGCGCATGCCCTCCAAGTCGGCAACTGTGATGCGGCCCTTACGCGCAAGCGGGCTCGTGCGCGGCACATCGATATAAAACGGCACGTTGACGATGAGAAGCTTTTGGCATGCATCGCCCCAGCGTGGAGTCGAAAAACTCGACTGCACCACATCGACCTCACGGCCCAAGCTGCGCATGACGGTCTCGCGTTCGTCGTACAGGTCACTCACCGGCACAATCTCAAAACGCAGCGACGGCTCCAGCTCGTGCACACCCGTCCACATCGAAAGCGTCTGACGGCCCGGGCACATCATCGACACGCCCAGGCGCACCGCACCGCCATCACCCGCAGCGCGTCGGGCACGGCGCAGGGCATCCTCAGACTGGCGCATGATCGAGCGCGCATCGTCCACCAACAGCGCCCCCGCAGGCGTCACCTTGACGCCCGAATGCGAACGCTCGAACAGCGTGATGCCGAACTCGGCCTCGAACCCCGACACCTGCTTGACGAGTGCCGGGGTCGACACGCGCAATTTTGCCGCGGCGCGCGAGAAACTTCCCAGCTCCGCGGCGGCCGAAATAGCCTCAAGTCGTCGATCGTACACGTCATCTCTCCGTTTTCTCACGTACGGCCACACGGTGCCGCAGGGGGTCGTTTTCGCAGGTCACATGCTCAACACAGGCAAACTGTGGCGCACGGTGTAAACCTACGGTTAACGCCATTCTAACAAATATGCAATTCACCTGCGCAAACGCAAAGCATACGATAACCAGCGAAAACCACGTGGGTCGGTTAATGGGAGCGACCCGCTGGGAGGCACAAGAAGGGAAGTTCCTATGAGCAATTGGATTAAGCTCGAGGGCGATGTCTGCGCCGTGACTGGCGCGCTCGGCGGTATGGGCGCCGAGATCTGCCGCGAGTTCGCCCGCAATGGCGCCAACGTCGTCATGCTCGACCTGGACGAGGAGAAGGTCAAGGCCGCTGCCGCCGACCTCGCTGCCGAGTTTGGCATCCACGCCGAGGGCTACAAGATGAACGCCACCGACGAGGCCGAAGTTCAGGCCGCCGTCGACGCCACCATCGCCAACTTCGGCCGCGTCGACGTCCTCGTCAACACCGCCGGCATCCTGCGCTTCGCCGCTATGGAGGACCTGCCATTGAGCGACTGGGAGCAGGTGCTCAACGTCAACCTCACCGGCTACTTCATCACCTCGCAGCGCTTTGGTCGCGAAATGATCAAGGCCGGCCAGGGCCGTCTGGTGCACATCTCCACCGTCGCCAGCCACTCCCCCGAGACGTTCTCGGGCGTGTACAGCTCCACCAAGGCCGGCGTCAACATGATGTCCAAGATGCTCGCCGCCGAGTGGGGCCCGTATGGCGTGCGCTCCAACTGCGTTGAGCCCTGCTTCGTCAAGACCCCCATGTCGGCCAACTTCTATGCCGACCCCGAGGTCGAGAAGAGCCGCAGCCGCCTGATCGCCACGCGCCGCATCGGCGAGGTCAGCGATATCGCCAACGCCGTCATGTTCCTGGCGTCCAAGCGCTCGGACTTTACCACCGGCGACGCCATCAAGGTCGACGGCGGCTTCTCCAACATGATGGGCGACCTCACCGCCAAGCCCGGCGGCCGTCGTGCATACGCCGACAACTACCTTAAGAACAAGGGTGTCGAGCTCTGGTCCGATGAGTCCGGCGTCGCCAAGCCGACCGACCAGTAAACCAACCTGACAGGGAGGCCCCGCGGACACGCCCGCTCCTCCCCCGCATCGATTAGAAAGAGTCCAATGGCTTCCACCAACTCCAACAAGGGTCGCGCCGTCGTGCTTTCCGCCGCGTGCGTCACCATGTTCTTCATCAGCTCCATCGCGCTGTACTCCGTCGTGAGCAAAAACCTGCTCGCCGTCTATCCCGAGTGGTCCAGTGCCCTCACCTGGGCCTTCCCGGTCTTCCAGACCATCATGGCCGTGACGGGCATCTTCGCCGGCCGCATCTCCGATAAGATCGGCCCGCGCAACGTCGTGATCGCCGCCGCCGTGTGCTACGGCGTGGGCTGGTTCATGTCCGGCACCGTCACCGAGCCGTGGCAGTTCTACCTGTGGTTCTCGCTTGTCGCCGCCGTCGGCAACGGCCTGGGCTACAACCCGGCGCTCACCACCGGCCAAAAGTGGTTCATCGACAAGAAGGGCCTCGCCTCTGGCATCACCCTGGCCGCTTCGACTGCCGGTCCCGCCGTGCTGTCCCCGGTGCTCGCCTCGCTGCTGATCCCGAGCCTTGGCATCTTCGGCGCTCTTAAGGCACTCGGCGTCATCTTCTTTGTGATGATCGCCGCCTCCGCCCTGTTCCTGAAGGCCCCCGAGGCCGGTTGGTTGCCCGAGGGCTTCGAGGCCCCCAAGGGCGGCGCCCACGCCGGCACCTTCGGCGACCTCACCCCGGGCGAGATGGTCAAGACCCCGCGCTTCTGGGTCCTCATCATCACCTTCGCCTTTGCCGCCACCGCCGGCACCCTGCTCGTCGGCAAGGTTGCCTCCATCGCCGCCGTCCAGCTCTTCGCCGACCCCACGAGCGCCGCAGCCGTCGCCCTCGGCGGTGTGGTCGTCTCCGTCAACACCTGCGCCAACCTGGTCGGCCGTCTGTCCTTTGGCCAGATCATCGACAAGCTCGGTGCCTACAAGTCGCTGCTCATCAGCCTTGTCGTCACCATCGTCGCGCTCGTCATCATGTCGATGAGCTTTACGCAGAGCATGTTCTTTGTGGCGCTCGCCCTGCTCGGCTTTAGCTTTGGCGCCCTGCTCGTCATCTACCCGCCGCTCACCGGTGGCGCCTTCGGCACCAGCAACATCGGCGTCAACTACGGCATCATGTTCCTGGGCTATGCCGCTTCCACCTGGATCAGCCAGCCCATCACTGCCGTGCTGTATCACGCCGAGGCCGGCAGCGCCGCCTACCAGCAGTCCTTCTACGGCGCCATCGTGATCGCCGCCATCGCCGTCGTGCTCACCGTCTACATGATGGTCTCCGACAGCAAGAAGAAGTCCGCCTAGCAATTACCGATGTGACAAAGGGACTGTCCCTTTGTCACATTCCATCGCCACCACTGTTAAGGAGTCGAAATGTCTGAGCTCAACCCCGTCCGCATTGCCGTCATCGGCGCCGGCGCCATGGGCCGCAACCACATCCGCTTTGTCACCGAGGAGCCCGAGGCCGAGCTCGTCGCCATCGCCGACGCCTTTGAGGGCGCCCGCGCCACGGCCGAGGCCGCCGGCGTGCCGTTCTTTACCGATCCCGCCCAGATGATGGACGAGGTCAAGCCCGAGGCCGTCATCATCGCCACGCCCAACGACCTGCACCTGGGCGTCGCCCGCGAGGCCGTCAAGCGCAACATCGTGCCGCTGGTCGAAAAGCCGATCTCCAACGACCTCGAGGATGCCCAGGCCTTCGCCGCCGAGGCCGAGACCGCCGGCGTGCCCGTGCTCGTGGGTCAGCACCGTCGCCACAACCCCTTTGTCAACAAGGCCAAGGAGATCATCGAGTCCGGCGAGCTGGGCAAGCTCACCGTGTCGAGCTTCCACTACATGATCTACAAGAACGACGAGTACTTCGATGTCGAGTGGCGCCGCAAGAAGGGCGCCGGCCCGATCCTGGTCAACCTGGTGCACGACGTCGACCTGCTCCGTTACCTGCTGGGCGAGCCCGTCGCCGTCCAGGGCATGCAGTCCAGCGCCGCCCGCGGTTTTGAGACCGAGGACTCCGCCGTGGTCAACGTCCGCTTTGCCGATGGCGCGCTTGCGAGCATGACCATCTCCGACGCCACCGCCAGCCCCTGGAACTGGGAGGCCACCGCTCGCGAGGATCCGCAGTACCGCCCCTTCGACGCCGACGCCTACTTTATTGGCGGCACCAAGGGTGCCCTTTCGCTGCCCCGCCTGCACCAGTTCTCCTACGACGGCGCATCCAACTGGCACAAGCCGCTGCAGATGGAGATCCCGGCCGTTGACCCAGCGCTGCCGCACAAGATGCAGCTCAAGCACTTTGTGAAGGTTGTCCGCCGCGAGGTCGAGCCCGTCGTGACCCCCGCCGACAACGTTAAGACGCTCACGCTTCTCAACGCCATCAAGGAGGCCGCCGAGACCGGCCAGCTCGTCGAGCTGTAACGCCTTAGGACAGACCGCGGCAGAAACCCCATGCCGAGCCCCTCGGTTCGCCACAAATATGCCCCTCTTCTTTGCCCCGCGAGCAGCCTCCTGCCTGCGGGGCTTTTTGCTACCTTGCCGATGATTTTTCTGGAACGGGGCCTTTTGCACCTCGGCTTGATTCGTTCGCCACGAAATGGGCCTATCTACTACGTTTAACCGATTACCCCCAACCATACCGAATTTCGCGAAATAAAAACCGCAGGTAAACGGCTTGCGTATTCTCGGAAAACCGGGGGATGGTCGACCCATACGGTTCAAACGTAGTAGATAGGCCATTTTCGTGGCACGGCCCAAAACAGTCTTTTGGGACGGGTGGTATCCTTGGTAGCTCTGTGCTGCAAACGCACCTTTACCGCAAGGAGTTTCATGGATCTTATCGCCCAGCTCGCCCGCGAGCTCAACCTTAAGGCCGCCAACGTCGAGGCGGCCGTCAAGCTCATCGACGAGGGCAACACCATCCCCTTTATCTCGCGCTACCGCAAGGAAGCAACGGGCGGCATGGACGACGTCGCCCTGCGCGCGCTCGACGAGCGCCTGTCCTACCTGCGCAATCTCGAGCAGCGCAAAGAGGACGTCATCCTGCTCATCGACGCCCAGGGCAAACTCACGCCCGAGCTCGAGCAGCAGATTCGCGAGGCCACGCAGCTCCAGCGCGTCGAGGACCTCTACAAGCCCTACCGCAAAAAGCGCATGACCCGCGCGCAGAAGGCCCGCGAGGCCGGCCTGGAGCCGCTCGCCAACATGATCATCATGCAGGCATCCGCCAAGGGCAGCGCGCTCGACGCCGCCGCGGCCTACGTCAACGAGGACGCCGGCTTCGACACGCCCGAGAAGGCACTCGCCGGCGCCGCCGACATCGTGGCCGAGACGGTGGCCGAGGACCCCGAAGAACGTCGCCGACCTGCGCGCCTTTACGCAAAACACCGCCGATATCGTCGTCGAGGCCACCGACCCCGCCGAGAAGACTCCCTACGAGCCGTACTACAGCTATGATGAGCCGCTGCGCCGTATACCCAACCACCGCGTGCTGGCTATCGACCGCGGTGAGCGCGAGGGCAAGCTCCGCGTGCGCGTGAACGTCGACGGCGCTGCCGCTACGGCACGCCTCGGCAGCCGCTGGCCCCGTCGCCAGGGCGTGTTTGCTCCCATCTTCGATGCCGCCATCGCTGACGGTTACAAGCGCCTCATGGCCCCCTCACTGGAGCGCGAGGCCCGCGCCAAACTCACCGTTCGTGCCCAGACCGAGGCCATCAACGTCTTTGCCAAGAATCTCGAGGGCTTGCTCTCGGCGCGCCCCGTGCGCGGCGCCCGCGTGCTCGCGCTCGATCCGGGCTACCGCACCGGCTGCAAGGTCGCCGTCATGGACGAGACCGGCAAGCTACTCGACCACGGCGTGGTCTATCCCGCCAAGCCGCGCCACGACGTCGCCGGCACCAAGCGCGAGCTCGCCCGCCTCGTCAAGAAGGACAGCGTCAACACCATCGTCATCGGCAACGGCACCGCCAGCCGCGAGACCGAGGAAGTCGTCTCGGAGTTTATTGCCGAGCAGGCGCCCAGCCTTCGCTACACCATCGTCAACGAGGCGGGCGCGTCGGTGTACTCCGCCTCCGAGCTCGCGAGCCAGGAGTATCCCGATCTGGATGTCACCGTACGTGGCGCCATGAGCCTGGGCCGCCGTCTGCAAGACCCGCTGGCAGAGCTCGTCAAGATTCCGCCCCAGTCCATCGGCGTTGGCCAGTACCAGCACGACCTTGACCAGGCCGAGCTTTCGCGCACCCTGGGCCATGTGGTGGAGGACGTCGTCAACCGTGTGGGCGTCGACGTCAACACCGCGAGCGCAAGCCTGCTGGGCTACGTGTCGGGCATTACGCCGAGCGTAGCCAAAAACATCGTGGCCTACCGCGAGGAAAACGGCGCCTTTACCGATCGCCGCCAGCTCAAGAAGGTCCCCAAGCTGGGACCCAAGGCGTACCTCAACGCCGCAGGTTTCCTGCGCATCAGCGGCGGCAAGAACCCGCTCGACGCGACAAGCGTCCACCCCGAAAGCTACGAGGTGGCCACGGCCGTCCTGGAGCGCGCCGGCGTTGCGGCAAGCGAGCTCAGCCGCGGCGGCGTGCCCGATATCGAGCGCCGCCTGGGCAGCATCTCGGCGCTGGCAAGCGACCTGGACTGCGGCACCCTCACGCTCATCGACATCGTCAACGAGCTCAAGAAGCCCGGTCGCGACCCGCGCGACGACGCGCCCGAGGTAGTCTTTAGCCGCTCGGCGCTTTCGATCGACGACCTGGAGCCCGGCATGGAACTCAAGGGCACGGTGCGCAACGTTGTGGACTTTGGCGCCTTCGTCGACGTGGGCGTGCACCAGGACGGCCTCGTGCACATCTCCAAGCTGGCCAACCGCTTCGTCAAGCACCCCAGCGACGTGGTGCGCGTCGGTGACACGGTCAAGGTGTGGGTTGAAAAGGTCGATCGCGACCGCAAGAAGATCTCCCTCACCATGGTGCAGGGGAAGTAAACCGCCAAAGCAAGGGTCCCCCCTCTCGCGACGTGCAAAATCGCGAGTATTCTGCAAATTCCACCGTTCCGGATGCCCCTCAGAGACGAAAAAGCAAGAAACAGCCCCCGTTTTAGCGTCATCAGAGCCAAAACGGGGGCTGTTCCATGCTTCACCCAGCTGGTAAAAGCCTTTACCTTGCTGAATACTCTCAATTTTGCACGGCGCAGGCGGGGGTACCTTTGTCCACGGCAGGATATGGAAGCCTATCACCAACCTACCGGCAAGTTCGTGTCGGCAGCCCCGGCCTTTCCTTTGCCTAGCGCGACCCTCGCGAAGCGCGTGAGCGATAGGGAAAGGAAAGGCCGGGGCGAACAACCCGCGATGTAGTCAGCGTTCGCGTTACGGCAGGATATGGAAACCGAGCGAGGCGATATCCTTGGCAAAACCGCGCACGGTATCGAGCGAGACCTCGTACGGGTCACGGCCGATGTTCTTACGCTTGGCCAGGATGCTGTTGGGCACCGTGATGATCTGGCAACCGCATCCTTCCGCCTGGTAAATATTGATAAGCTCACGCGTGGACGCCCACAGGACCTCGCAGTTGGGCTTGGCGGCGGCCTTCTTCACCGACTCCGTCATAAACGGAATGGGATCGACGCCGGTGTCAGCGATACGGCCGGCAAAGAGCGAGATGATGGACGGCGTCTCGGCATTAACGGCCTCGACCATCTCGTCGACCTGCGTAGGCGTAAAGATGGTGGTGACGTTGACCTTGATGCCATCGGCCGAAAGCTTGCGCACCAGCTCGGCGGTGGACTCGCCCTTGGTAGTCACGCACGGAATCTTGACGTAGACGTTCTCGGCCCAGGTAGCGATCTCGCGGGCCTCGACCTCCATGGTCTCGACGTCGTCGGCAAAGACCTCAAACGAGACGGACACATCGGTGATGTGGGCCAGGACCTCCTTGGCAAACGCGCGGTAATCCGTCACGCCGCCCTTCTTCATAAGGGACGGGTTGGTCGTGAAACCCTGAACGTTGCCGTTCTCGTACATGTCGAGCATGCCTTCGAGGTTTGCACCGTCAGCGAACACCTTGATTGCCATCTGCCTGATTCCTTTCGTTAGCATACGGCCGATAAACTGCTAAACACTTTACCTACGTTTATCAAGGCGTGAACTGCGGTTTTTTATCTTCTCGGCGAACGGTATAAACACCTCAGTGTTTGGATTGATAAATCGATTGAGCATGCAAAAGCAAAGAGTCGCAGTTTGAGCAAACGTCAGAACGCGGGATTCATTAGATGAGGCCGAAATGCTGCATCGCTGTGACGGTGCCGTCGTGTGCGACATCGTCGGTCACGTAGTCGGCGACCGCCTTGACCTCAGGCATGGCGTTGCCCATGGCGACAGCCGTCTCGACCGCAGCGAGCATGCCCAGGTCGTTACCCGAATCGCCGAAGCCAAAGGTGCGTGCGTTGCCGGTGCGACCCAGGTATTCCAGCGCTCGCGCCACGCCCACGCCCTTGTCGATGCCCTTGGGGCTCAGCTCGCGATTCTGACCACCGGTGTTGCACAGCTCAAACTCGCGATCGATAAAGCCATCATCGTTGGCTACGCGAGCCAGGTCGCTCGCGACGATGCCTACCTTGCCCACGCGCAGACGGCCGTCGACGCGCATTTCCTCGGTGCTGTGCACCACAGAAGTGCCAATCAGAGACGACTGCTCAACACCCGCGGGTTCCAGGGCAAAAGTAGCCACGTTGGTCTCGAAAAAGGCTTCAATCCCTGCCGCGGCCATACGGCGTGCAAGCTCCTCAACAATGTCTTCGTCAAAGCAGTCCTCATACACCACGCGGCCCTCGACCTCGAGCGTGGCGCCCGCCATGGCAACGACGCCCGCGGGGTCGAGCGCACGCAAGCTATCGGCGATGAGCCACAGGGGGCGACCCGTGCAGATAAACGCCTTGTGTCCCGCGTCGCGCAGACGATGAAACGCCTCAACGACCGCCTGCGAGGGGCGAACCGCCGAAAAGTCCTTGTCGGTCATGTTGTCGGGATCGAACGACGTCAGCGTGCCGTCCACGTCAAAAAAGAGCACGGCGGAATCGGGGCACGCATCAATCATATGGGTTCCTTTCGGGGGGGAGAGTAAACGAAGTATCCATCATATAATGGAGCGACGCAACCAGAGAGGTCACCCATGGAATTTTACGCAAGCTGCCCCGAGGGCTTTGAGTCCGCACTCGCCGATGAGCTTAAACGCCTCGGGCTTTCGCAGGTTCGTCGGCTGAAGGGCCGCGCTACATTTGAGGGCGAGCTCGAAGAAGGCTACCGCGCCTGTCTGTGGTCGCGCCTGGCGAGCCGTGTGTTCGTGGTGCTCGGGCGCTTTGAGGCGCAGGATGCCGACGAGCTGTACGATAGCGTTTACGACATCACCTGGGAGACCATCATCCGCCCCGGCGCCACCATCGCCATCACCGCCCGCGGCGTGACCGAGCAGCTGCGCAACACGCGCTTCTCGGCCCTGCGCGCCAAGGACGCGCTGTGCGACCGTCTGGCCGAGACCACGGGCCGTCGCGCCGATGTCGACGCTGCCGATCCCGACGTTCACCTGCTGCTTTCGCTGCGCCAGCGCCGCGCGAGCATCAGCCTGGACCTTTCGGGCGACCCGCTGTTCAAGCGCCTGCCGCCCGCGGCGACCCGTGCCGGCGAGGGCGCGCACGTGCTGCGCCCCGACTACGCCGCCCTGGTGCTGGCGCAGGTCGGCTGGACCGCACTGTGCGAGCGCGAGTTGACGGCCGACGATTACGAAAATGAAGCCCTTCCCACGCTAATCGATGCCTCGTGCGCCGGCGGCGGCCTGTTGCTGGAAGCCGTGAACATTCTGACCGACCGCGCCCCGGGCGCCGCACGCGAGCGCTGGGGCTTTGAGGGCTGGCAGCTGCACGACGCCGCTCTGTGGGAGCAGCTGCTTGCCGAGGCGCGCGAGCGCGAGGCGGCAGCGCGCGAGCGCCAGGCGCGCATCGTGGCCGTAGACATCGACCCCGCCGCCCGCAAGACCGCCGAGCGCATGGTCAAGAGCGCTGGCTACAAGCGTTTTGTCGACTTTTGCGCCGCCAAGCCCGCCACCGTGCTGGACCATGCCGGCGCTGTCGCCGGTGCCGCCGTGGTCGCAGACACCACCGAGACCCCGCTTTCGCTCATGCACGACGCCATGACGCTGGTCGGCGAGCTGCGCCGCGCGCCCGAGCTCGCTTCAGCGCCGGTCGCCGCGCTCACCCGCGACGGATTGCTGGCCCGCGCACTCCATGCCGAGCCCGCGCGCTCCATCGCCGTCATGCCCAATAACGAGGAGGCGGCTATTGAGGTTTGGCCCTCGCTCGACCACGCCGCCGCGGCATTTGAAGCTGCGACCAGCGCAAACACCGAGGAACAGTCCGCGGAAGCCGAAGACGAAGCCGCCAACGCCTCCATGCCCGAACCTGCCGCCACGCTCGACCTGGGCGACGGCAAGCCGCTGCCCGTGCTCATCCCGGAGTCCGAGCAGTTCGCCAACCGCCTGCGCAAGAATGCCCGTCTGCGCCGCAAGTGGGCCAAGCGCGAGGGCGTGAGCTGCTACCGCGTCTACGATGCCGACCTGCCCGACTACTCCGCCGCCATCGACCTGTACCAGGGTTGCCCGCAGACGCCGGGCCGCTGGCTCGTCATCGCCGAATACGCCGCGCCCAAGACCATCGACCCCGCGCTTGCCCAGGCACGCATGCTCGACATCTTGGCCATCGCGCCGCGCATCCTGGATGTTCCGGCCGAGCATGTGCACGCCAAGGCCCGCATGCGTTCGCGCGGCGGCTCGCAGTATGGCAAGCAGGGCGCCGGCAAGGGCGGATCGGGCGAGCGCGCCAACATCGCGCGCCGTCGCCTGCCGCTCATCGAAGAGGGCGGACTCACCTTTGCCGTCAACTTTGATGACTACCTGGATGTGGGCATCTTCTTGGATCACCGCGTCACCCGCAACCTGGTGCGCGAGCACGCCAAGCAGGCGCGCCGCTTCCTCAATCTGTTCGCCTATACCGGCACCGCCACCTGCTATGCGGCCGACGGCGGCGTCGAGGAAACCGTGACAGTCGACCTTTCCAACACCTACCTGGACTGGACCGAGCGCAATATGCGCCAGAACGGCTTTGTTGGTCCGCAGCATCATTTTGTGCGCGACGACGTGCTCGCCTGGATTCGCGACCAGCGCCAGACGCGCAACCGCTGGGACCTGATTTTTGTCGATCCGCCCACGTTTTCGAACTCATCCAAGATGGGCCGCCGCACCTGGGATGTCCAGCGCGACCATGTTGAGCTTTTGGCCGGCGTATCGCGCCTGCTCGCGCAGGGCGGCCATGCCATCTTTAGCTGCAACCTGCGCGGCTTCCGCCCCGAGACGCGCAAGCTCGCCCGCGCGGGCGTGGTGCTGGAGGACATTACGGCGCAGACCATCCCCGAGGACTTCGCGCGCAACCAGAAGGTGCACCACTGCTACATCGTGCGCCGCCTGCCTATCGAGGATGCCATGGCCGAAGTCGGCTTTAGCGCCGAGGAAATTGCCGAGCGCGTCGAGGAACTGCGCAACCCCGAGGCCCGCAAGCCCCGTGCGGCAGTACCCGCGCACGCGCAGGCCGGCAACGGCAAGTCCAACTTTGCCGGCAAGCCCTTCCCCGCCGGCAAGCCCAAAAAGAAGAAGTTCTACGCCAGCAAGCCCAAGGGCAAATAACAAAGTTGCGGTGGAATACGGACTGTTTTGCCTGGAATTAGGTAAATTTAGACCGTATTTCACCGCAACTCAAATTGGAATGGTGGTTGGCTATCTAGCCTTGGGTGACCAGGCGATAGCCGATACCCACGTGCGTCTGGATATAGCGCGGATGCGCGGGGTCGGACTCAATCTTCTTGCGCAGCGTGCCCATAAAGACGCGCAGGCTCGCCAGGTCGCTCTTGGTTGCCGTGCCCCAAATCTCGTGCAGGATAAACTGGTGCGTCAGTACCTTGTCGGCGTTGTGCGCCAGCAGGCACAGGAGCTTATACTCGATCGGCGTCAGATGCAGCTCCTCGCCATCCATCGTGGCGATGCCGGCATCAAAATCGATATGCAGCTCACCGGTATCGAACGAGCCCTCGGAGACAACGCCACCCGTTTGTGCATACGAAAGGCGCCTGAGCGTCGTGCGAATGCGCGCGAGCAGCTCCTCGACCGAAAACGGCTTGGTCAGGTAGTCGTCGGCACCGGCATCGAGCGCGCGAATCTTGTCCGCGTCCTCGCTGCGCGCCGAGACCACGATGATCGGCATGCCCGACCACGTGCGCACCGACTCCACCACCTTGACGCCGTCCATATCGGGCAGGCCCAGATCGAGCAGCACAATGCTCGGCGCCTGCGACGAGGCGGCGGCGATGGCGGCATGGGCGGTCTCCACAGCCATATGGCGCAAGCCGTGCGCCTCGAGCGCGGCGACGATAAGGTTGCGGACGGCGGGGTCGTCCTCAACGACCAAGATGAGCGGTTTCACGGCAGAGTTCGGCACAGCGCTACTCCTTATCAAACGAAACGTCGGCGGCGGGAAGCTCGATCGTAAAGACCGAGCCGTGCGGGTCCGCCGCGGCAACCTCTATGCTACCGCCATGCGCCAGCGCAATGGAGCGGCAAAGCGAAAGCCCCAGGCCCACACTGCGTCGGCTATCGGCCAAACCATGGTTGGCGGTGTAGAACGACTCAAAGATACGCTCGCGGTCCTCGGGAGCAATGCCCGGGCCGTCATCGGCCACCGAGCACGCCACGCGTCCATCGCCGGCGTCAATCGAGATCACGATATGCGAGCCTGCGGGCGTGTAGGTAATGGCATTGTTCACCAGGTTTACCACCAGCTGCACCATCAGGCGCGCATCGACATTGACGAGCGCCGGCTCATCGCTCGCCACCACCTTAAGGTCGTGCTCGCGCACGGCCGGATTTACATGGCGCAGCGCCTCCTCGACGATATCGTCCATAAGCTCGAGCGTGGTCGACAGATGCATGCCGCCGCCCTCGAGTTTGGTGATGGCGAGCAGGTTCTCGACGGTGGCGTTGAGCCACAGCGCATCCGAGCGAATGGATAGCAGCAGGCCGCGGCGCGTCTGGGCATCGAGCACCGCGGTGCCGGTCGAACCCTGATCGAGCAGCACGTCGGCATTACCCGAAATACTGGTAAGCGGCGTGCGCAGATCGTGCGAGATGGAGCGCAGCAGATTGGCGCGCAGCTGCTCATTTTTGGCAAGCACCGCCGCCTCCTCGCGGGCCTCCATGGCGCGGGCGCGATCGAGTGCCAGCTCGCCTTCGCTCACGATGGCATCGGCAAGTGTCCGCTCCTCGTGCGTCAGCACGTCGGGCTCGGCAACGATAGCCAGCACGCCCACCACCGAGGCGGGATCGCCCGCGCGCACCATGGTATCGCCCGAGCGCACGGTCAGGTAGATGCCGTAGAACGCCGAGCCGCCGTAGGTGGCATCGAGCGGCGTTCCCACATAGGCGGACGCCGAGAGCCGCGGCGGCATCTGCGGCGCCAGTTCATGCACCGGCGCGACATCGCCCACGGCCGTGTATGTCGCACGCGGCAGCAGGTCATCGCCCTCGGCGTCGGCGCTGTACCACACGACAGGACAGCCCGAAAGACGCGCCAGCTGCGTTGCCATAGCATGGACAATCTGCTGCTGATCGGCGCAGCGCTGCAGCATACGGTTGGTCTCGAGCACCATCTGCGTGCGCCGGTCGCTGGCGGCGGCCTGCGCTAAGGCACGGCGCAGGGCCAACGCAATCGAGCTCGACACGAGCGAGACCGCAAACATGATAAAGAACATGCCGGGATAGACGCGGTCGATAAACGACAGCGAGTAGCGCGGGTCGACAAACAGGAAGTTGTAGAGCGCCACGGCGGCAGCCGAACTCAGCAAGCAATACAGGCGGCTCCAGGTAAAGAACGCGCACAGCTGCACGGCGAACACATAGACGATCATGATGCTCGGCGCGAGACCCGGATGGTCGAGCAGCGCGCCCACAATCGTCGCCGTGACCAGCAGCCCCACCGACACGCAGGCGTCATACAGAGGAGTGCGGCGCGTCAGCGTTGTGCGCCGCCACCAAAAGCTATCGGCAATATCGCCGTCCGTACGGACGTCCATCAGCGCCCCGCCCCTCTCTCAAAAACAAAAACCACCACAAAGGGACAGGCACCTTTGTAGTGGTTTCCCTTGTGGTGGTTCCAAGTGTAAAGCCTTCTACGACCGGCGGTCGCTAGACAAACAGCACGTGCGCGAGCAGGGCACACACGCACACCGCTCCAAATACCAGTGCCACGATCGAAATTACGCGGTCGGCCATGTCCATGTTGGCACGATTCGTAAAGAACCGATCTTCGGCGGCGTCGGCGCGTGCCTCACGTACCAGCTCGGCAACCACCTCGCGGCCATCAAGCATCTTTGCATCCATGTTTGCCTCCCCGGTCTCAATCTTGTCCATCGAAAACCAACTCCGTGCAACCCGTCGGCGCCTACGGCCGCTCGTTGGGGGCCAGGCGCTGCATCTTGTTCACGGCCTTGAACTTGGTGAACAGCGGCACGTACTCAAAGCTCACGTTGGAGTTCTCCAGGCCATACCAACGCGCAGGCGTGCCGGCGGCGCGGCGGATGATGTACTTGAGCGTGATGGCCGTACGCTCGCTCGGCTCCACATCGCTTTCGGGCGCCAGAAGCTTACGGATCAGGACGAACTTGAACGTACCGATGTTGCCCGGATCCTTGTAGACCGAGTAGTCATGCGTCTGCGCCGGCAGCTCGCCGGTGGCAGCCAGGTCCTGAACGACCTGACGCAGATAGGCATTGACGCGCTGGTTGATCTTGTAGCCCAGGTACAGATGCACGCGGAACACGTAGTCGGTGCCGAACGTCTCGACCGAATAGGCAAACGTATACGGCTCGTCCATGGTCTCGACGTTAACGAACCACCAAGCGCGGGCGCGCTTGGGATGCTTGTCCAGAATCGAGTAGACAATGTCGCGGTCGATGTAGTCGGTATGGGTGTCCTTGGTCAGGTACACGATGTTGTCGCTCATGCGCTCGTAACGGTCGTCGTCGCGCAGACGCTTGAGCTGCGGCAGGTAGCTGCGCAGCGGCAGCAGCGTAAACTGGCGCTGCTCAACAGCCGTACCGTTGTACCAGCACACCATGATACCCATGATGAGCGCGGCCATGAGGATGGTGAAGTAGCCGCCGTGGAAGAACTTGGTGAGCGAGCTCACGAAGAAGAAGCCTTCGAGCAAAAGGAAGAAGGCCGCGAAGATCCACGGAGCAACCTTGAGCTTGCGCTCCTCGTGCAGGTAGAAGAAGAGCAGCAGCGTGGTGCACATCATAGTCAGCGTAATGGCAAGGCCGTAGGCGGCTTCCATATGCGCCGAGTTCTGGAACAGCAGCACCACGATGACGCAGCCGACAAGCATGACGTTGTTGACCATGGGAATATAGAGCTGGCCCTTGGTCTCGGCAGGGTAGAAGACCTGCATGTGCGGCATGAGGTCCAGACGGCTGGCCTCGGACACCAGCGAGAATGCACCGGTGATGAGCGCCTGCGAGGCAATGATGGCCGCGACGGTGGAAAGGCCGACGGCAAACGGGCGCAGGCCCGGGGCGAGCATCTGGTAGAACGGGTTGAGGTCGGCAATGCCCATGAGCTCGGGGTTGGCAGCGTTGTTCATAAGCCAAGCGCCCTGGCCCATATAGGAAAGCAGCAGGCAGCACTTAACGAACGGCCAGGTAGCGTAGATGTTGCCGCGGCCGACGTGGCCCATGTCGGAGTAGAGCGCCTCGGCACCGGTGGTGGCGAGGAAGCAGCTGCCCAGGATCATGATGCCCGCGTGGTTGTTGGGGCTCAGCAAAAAGGCGATGCCGCGCACCGGGTTGAGGCACAGCAGCACGGCGGGGTGCTGGAAGACAAAGAACAGACCCGTACCGCCCAGGAACAAAAACCACAGCGTCATGATGGGGCCAAAGGCGTGGCCAATCTTGGCCGTGCCGATGCGCTGCACCAAGAAGAGCGCGATGATGATGGCGAGCGTGATGGCGACAACGCGGCCCTGGTCGTCACCGAGCACGGCATGGACCGCCGGAATGGTGCGCAGGCCCTCGATGGCCGTGGTCACGGTAACGGCAGGCGTCAGGATGCCGTCGGCGAGCAGCGCCGCGCCGCCCAGCATGGCGGGGATGATAAGCCACTTGCCGCAGCGCTTGACCAGGCTGTACAGGGCAAAGATACCGCCCTCGCCGTGGTTGTCGGCGCGCAGCGAGATCAGCACGTACTTGACGGTCGTCAGCAGCGTGACCGTCCACACGACAAGGGAGAGCGCGCCGAGCACGAACTCCTCCGTAACGCTTCCGATGCCGCCGTTGCCGGCAACGAGCGCCTTGGTTACATACATAGGGCTGGTGCCGATATCGCCATACACCACGCCCAGCGTGACGAGCATCGCCGAGATGCTCACAGGAATCGCAGCGTGCGAGGCTGCCTCCTTGGCCTTTTGTTCCATAAGCCGGTTTCCTCCCAACTTTAATGTTCGAAGGGATTATAGGCAATCGGCCCATGTTTTAATGCACTGTTTTCCCAGCTAGATAAACATTTATACGGCCTTTAGGCCACCGCAGCGATATGGAATGTGACAAAGGGGCTGTCCCTTTGTCACATTCGTCATTTTCCGAGCCAGTTTTTGAACCACCACTCCATGGAGCGGCTCATCTCGGCCATAAAGGGACTCGTGTGCTTGCGGGTATAGATGTCCACGACGCGCTCCCCCACCTCGCGGGCATGCGGACGGAACATCGCGTCCATCTCGGCCACCTGCGCGTCCATAGTCGCGTCGTCCGCACGGCGGTAGCGTTCCTCGTGCACCAGGTTCACCACGGGGTGCGCGATTGCCGGGCGCTCTTTGCGAGGCGTGCCGATGATGAGCATCGACAGCGGCATGGTATACGGAGGCAGATCCAGCAGCTCGGCCACTTCCTCGGCATTCTCGACGATATCACCGATATAGCAGCTCCCCAAGCCCAGAGCCTCGGCGGCAACCACGGCGTTTTGCGCGGCGATCACGGCGTCCTGGGCCGCGATGGCAAAGTCGCCCAAACCCGGCGCGCGGCGGGGCGCCTTGCCCGTACGCTCGACAAACTCGGGCTCAAAGCAGCCCACGCGCTCAAACAGATCGATCCACTTGGCATAATCGACCACAAATATTAGTGCCCAGGGCGCCTTGGCGATCATGGGCTGGTGGTCGCACAGGTCGGCCAGACGATCGAGCGTGGCCTGCTCGCGGATGCTCACGATGGAATACATCATCATGGCGCCTGCCGACGGCGCACGGCTCGCCGCATGCAGAATCGCCGCCCGCTGCTCGTCGGTCACCGCCACGGGTCGGCCGTCGTCATCGCGCGCAAAAGCGCGCGTGGAGGAACGGTGCTCCAACGTGTCCAGCACCGCATTGCCCGTGGTCTCGACCGGATAGCCGCACGTATCGACCGCCGCTCCATCGCCGCCCATGTCCGCCTTGCAAACCTGCTCGTTCATCGCCTCATCCTCGCTAATTCTTTAAGAAGCCTTTACGTTTCCGTGTAATTCCCGTCCATTATCGCGCAGGTCGCCACCACATTGCGCCACACCGCCACACGTGCGCGTTAATATGGCTGGTTGTTGTGCGCAGACACCAATTGCAGCGCATATCTTGGTAACAATCGGGTAAACCCCCGCTTTCGTAGGTTTTAGTTTGTGAGGAGTCTCAGCATGTTCGCTGCCGCCATCTCGCTCGTCGGTCTTGCGGCGACCGTCTACCTTGTCTTGCGCGAGGCCAAGGCCATTCGCGCTCAGTCGGGCACCGTTGCCAAAAGCGCTCTTGGGTGGAGCGTCGCCTTCGGCCTGTTCCAGCTCTTTTTGACCATTTGGGGTGCCATTGGCCTCGTCGCCCAAAACGAGCCGCTCGCCTTTGTGATGCTCATCCTGACCAACGCCATCCTCACCGGATGCGCTTGGGCCAGCATCGCCCGCGACCGCATCGCCCCGCGCGTCTTTGCGTTCGCCGAGCCCGACGCCCCCGCCCCCACCGGCAAGCTCGCCCGCCTGCGCGGCGCCTTTGTGGGCAAACCGCTCGTCGCCGCCGTCCTGTGCCTGCTGCTCGCCGGCGTCTTTGCGCTGCTGGGCATGGAGGTCTCGTCCAACCACGACTTTACCTGGGTCTACCCCCTGTGCATCCTGCTCGAGTGGGCCATCATCACCGTGCTCATGACCGGCTTGTTCTTCCTATTCCAGCGCCACGGCGCAGCTCCCGCGGTCCTGGCCTTTGCCCTCTTTGTCCTGGGCATTGCCGAGTTCTTCGTCATCACGTTTAAATCCATGCCCATCCAGCCGGGCGACCTTTCGGCCATCTCCACCGCCGCCGCAGTCGCCGGCACCGGCTACACCTTCTCGATTTCGCTGTTCTGCGTGCTGTCCATGGGCTTTACCGCCATCGCCATGCTGCTATGCGAGTACGCCGGCCTGGTGGCACCGCACCGCCAGAAGGGTGCCGCCAACGCCAAGCGCATGCTGCTCACCAACCTGCTCGTGGCGGTGCTGTGTCTGGGCGGCGTGACCGCGCACGTCACGCTCATCGACTACTACAACACCCTCGGCATCACTGTCTACACCTGGCGCCCGCTCGAGAGCTACTGGCGCGAGGGCTACCTGCCTGCCTTTATTAGTGCGGCGCAGTCCATCAAGCCGCCCAAACCCGCCGACTACTCCGTCGACGATGCCAAGGCCACGCTCAAAAAGTACGCCAAGGCCTACGACAAGTCCGACGCGGCCAAGAGCGACGAGCGCGCCGCCGCAAAGGAGCAGTTCGACAGCGAGAAGCCCACGGTCATCGCCATCATGAACGAGACCTTCTCGGACCTATCCATCTACCAGAACATGCGCGCCGGCTACGAGGGCCCGCAGTACTTTAAGAGCCTGTCCAACTGCCTCAGCCGCGGCAAGCTCTACGTGAGTGCCTACGGCGGCGGCACCGCCAATACCGAGTTTGAGTTTATGACCGGCAACTCCATGGCCAACCTGGGCTCGGGTGTGTACCCCTACACCATCTACAACATGGAAACGACCGGGAATCTGGCAGAGCAGTTCAAGTCGCTCGGATATTCCACCACGGCCATGCACCCCAACCACGCGACCAACTGGAACCGCGAGAACGTCTACAAGGACTTTGGCTTTGACCAGTTCCTGTCCATCAACGACTTCCAGGGAGCCGACACCCTGCGCGGCATGGTGACCGACCAGGCTACCTACGACAAGATTCTTGAGCTGCTCGACCAGAACGCCGATCCGCAGTTTATCTTCGACGTGACCATGCAGAACCACTCGGGCTACGACACGGGCCTGCTGCCGGTCGACAAGCAGATGCATCTCAACATCGACACGACCGACCTGGACACCAAGACCGTCGAGGACGGTACGCTGTCCGATGTCGACGAGTACGTCTCGTGCATCGAGCAGTCCGATCAGGCGCTGCGCTACTTCCTTAACGCCTTGAGTAAGCTCGACCGCAAGGTGGTCGTGGTGTTCTGGGGCGATCACCAGCCGTTCTTCCCGTCCAAGTTCAACGACAAGTGGTTTACCGGCGAGGACGATGCCACGCATCAGGAGCGCCTGTGGCAGACCGACTACATCATCTGGGCTAACTACGACGTTGCCGGCTGCGACCAGACGAGCGAGGTCGACGACCTGTCCACCAACTACCTGTCCACCCAGCTGATGCAGCTGATCGGCGCACCGCTGACCGACTACCAGAAAGCGCACATGACGCTGCGTAAGTCGCTGCCCGCCATCAACTCGGTGGGCTACGAGGACGCCAGCCTGCGCTGGGCGCTCTCCTCCAACGTCACCGGTGACGACGCCGCAGCGGCAGCCGCCACCAAGGCGCGCGAGGATTACGCCAAGATGCAGTACTACGAGATGTTCCGCGACGGCAAGAACGTGTATACCGAGCACTTCCAGACCGAGGCCAACGAGACCGACCCCAACCTGGCGCCGGGCACGACCAAGATCAAGTAGCGGCGTGTCTTAACTGGATCGTCTGCCCGGGCGGCGCGGAATGTAAGGTTCCCTGCTCGGACAGTCCTGCTCGCACGGAGAGCACATTAAGTGCTCTCCGGCTCGT
>UQHO01000015.1 GCA_900540995.1 uncultured Collinsella sp.
TCGACCTCGGCCGAGCGGGCCGCGTTCGCGGCCGGGCTCGGCGAGGTCGAGTCGTATCTCCATTTGGACGAAAAGCGCACGCGCGTGACCGAGCTCGAGGCCAAAAGTGTTGCCCCTGGCTTTTGGGATGACGCCGACGCCGCCCGTGCCACTATGGAGGAGATCGCGCGTACCAAGGAAGATATCGCTGCCGTGGACACCGCGCGCGGCGAGCTTTCCGATGCCCGCGCCGCGCTGGAGCTTGCCGAGGAGATGGGGGATGACCCCGACGCCGCCGCATTGCGCGAGGAGGCTGCCGCTACGGCAGAACGCCTGGCCCGCGCTATCGATGAGCTTGAGCTTTCGAGCTGGTTTACCGGTGAGTTCGATCACGGCGATGTCATTGTGACCATCAAGCCCGGACAGGGTGGTCTGGAGGCCCAGGACTGGACCTTCATGCTCTTTAAGATGTACATGAAGTATTGCCAGCGTCGCGGCTGGAAGGTCACCATCAACGACTGTCCCGCGGCTGAGGTCATCGGCATCGACCGCGCGACCTTTACCGTCGAGGGCAAGGACGCATTTGGCATGCTGCGCGCCGAGGCCGGTGTCCACCGCTTGGTTCGCATTAGCCCCACCGACGACAAGAAGCGCCGCCAGACCACGTTTGCCGGCGTCGAGGTCATCCCCGTGCTACCCGATGATATCGACATCGAAATCAGTCCCGATGACATCCGCGTGGACGTGTACCACGCGAGCGGCCCGGGCGGTCAGGGCGTCAACACCACCGACTCCGCCGTGCGCGTGACGCATTTCCCGAGCGGCATTGTGGTTACCTGTCAAAATGAGCGCAGCCAGATCCAGAACAAGGCCGCGTGCATGCAGATCCTCAAGGCTCGTCTGTACGAGATTGAGCTCGAGAAGCGCGCCGAGGCGCTCGATGAGATCCGCGGACCCAAGACCACGATTGGTTTTGGCAACCAGATTCGCAGCTACGTGCTCTACCCGTACCAGATGGTCAAGGATCTGCGTACGGGCGTGGAGACCAGCAACGTCGAGGCGGTGCTCGACGACGGCGACCTGGATCCGTTTGTGATCGGGTATCACCGCTGGGCAACGGGCAACGCCGATGTGGAGTAGGGTCAGCTCGGATAACCTCACAGAAAGTTCCCCGTGCTGTTTTCCCGTGTTTGACCCCTGTTGAGAGGGTGATTATGCAGGAAAACAGCCCGTTTTGATGAAGCGCCGTCTGAGAATGAGTCACATGACGTATTTCTTCATCGCCTGTGCTCCCCAAATCGGCCCCCATTTACCGCTCACAGACAAAAATCGACCGTTTGCCGCTAATTAGATCCACTGTCTTTTGCAAGTGACTTCTCATCTGCTAGTCTTTACTGCAGCTGCAAGGTTGTTACTCGTCCGAGGCTTCACTTGCCAGAGTTTCCGCTTTGGCTTGGGTCTCGGTTTTTTTATGCCTCGATTCTGCCATGCGGGGAAATCGACGATGAGTGACAAGGAAGGGCAGCTGTGAAGGTCATTAAGAACATCAACAACAACGTGTCCCTGTGCTTGGATAGCACGGGCACCGAGGTTGTGGCCTTCGGAAAGGGCATCGGCTTCAAGCGGCCGCCCTATGAGATCAGCCTGTCCGAGATCGACAAGACCTTCTACGGTGTAAGCGAAGCATACGCCCAGATGGTGCAGGATATTCCTGTTGAGGTCCTCAACGCTGCCGACCGCATTGTCGACTACGCAAAAAAGACGCTTCCGGTAACGCTGAGTCCGAATATCGTTTTTACCCTCGCCGATCACATCAACTTTGCCATCCAGCGCGCTATTCAGCAGATGAGCTTTAATTTGCCCATTACGCAGGATTTGCAGCATCTGTTCGAGCGTGAGGTCCAGGTCGGACGCTACGCCGTCGAGCTTATTCGAGCCGATCTTCGCATTGCTCTTCCCGAAGAGGAGTCGTTTTACATCGCGCTGCATATTATCGGGGCCGAGGCCCGCGAGGCCGGAGCACGCGCCGAGTCGAACGAGCAGCATATCGAGCGCATCGTGACTCTTATCGAGCGCGACCTTGCCGTTTCCATCGATCGCGATGAATTTAGCTACGCGCGATTCGTTTCGCATATGCACTACCTCATCAAGCGCTGCCAGGACTCTGAAGATGCGGTCCAGGAAAACGAGGGGCTCTACGAGTCCCTCCGAGCGCTTTATCCCGATGCCGCGCGTAGCGCGACCCATGTTGGCACCTACCTTGAGCAGGCCTTGGGTATCTTTCTCTCCGATGAGGAACTCGCTTATCTCATCATGCATATCGTACGTCTCTGTAAGGGGAAGAGGTCTGGTACAGGCACGTTGTGATGCCCGCAGTGGCTGCGCCTCTGCGCTCGTTGAAATCATATATCCCATGAGGATTGTGACCGGTAATGCGGGCTTTACCTCCAGGACGCAACGAAGATTCGCTGCAGTCTGGAGGTTTCTTTTTTAGGAAGCATCGCGGTAGTGCACGCCGTGTGGCTTTACGAGATATTGAAATGGAAGTTGGATTCGTTTGGAGGATTCCATGGCACGAAAGAACAACAAGTTCGCCGCGCTTTCCCACGATATCGTGGGCCTTATGGGCGGCAAGGATAACATCACGTGGTTTTCGCATTGCGTGACCCGCCTTCGCTTCACTGTCAAAGATCGAGGTCTTGTCGAGAAGGGCAAGATCGAGGCGATCTCGGGCGTTATGGGCTCGCAGTGGTCGGGTGAGCAGTATCAGGTGATCATCGGACCGGATGTTGCCGACGCCTATGCGGCGATTTGCGCCGAGCACGGCATGGAGGCTGCCGACGCCGTTGAGGAAAACCTTGATGGAGACATGGCGCGCTCAAAGAAGCGCTTTTCGCTCAACGCGGTGATCTCCGGTATTTCCGGCTGCATCACGCCTCTTATTCCCCTGCTTATGGGTTCAGGTATGATCAAGGTCGTTCTTGTGTTGGCGGCTCAGCTCGGTTTGCCTGTGACGGATCCCACGTACGTGACCTTGAATTTCGTTTCGGACGCCGCCTTTTATTTCCTGCCCATCGCTATTGGCGTGACGGGCGCCAAGAAGTTTGGGGCAAACGTCGGCATTGGCATCATCCTGGGCGGCATGCTCGTGCACCCCACCTTCGTGCAGATGGTTGCCGACGGTGCTCCGGGTTCGGTTTACGGAATTCCCATCACGGGGTTCAAGTACGCGAGCACCGTTATCCCTATGATTATTACAATGTTTGTTTGCGGGTATGTCGAGCGCTTTATGGCGAAGATTTCCCCTGCGCCCATTCGCAGCATGCTTGAGCCGATGCTCACCCTGCTCGTGATGGCCCCGATCACGCTGTGCGTCATCGGTCCGCTCGGCGGCTTCCTCGGCAACTACATGGCCGACTTCATCATGTGGGTCTACAACACCATCGGATTCCTCGCTATCGGTATTCTCTGCTGCTTGCACCCGCTCTTGGTCATGACGGGTATGCACACCGCCATGATCCCCTTTGTCACCCAGTCCTTCGCAACCATGGGCTTCGATCCTATCTTCGGCGCGCAGCAGCTCGTTTCCAATATGAATGAGGGCATTGCCTCGCTCGTCGTGAGCCTGAAGTCCAAGTTTGATCCCGAGCTTCGTTCGAACGCCATGGGCTCCGCAATTACCGCGCTCGTGGGCGGCGTCACCGAGCCTGCACTGTACGGCGTGAACCTCAAGCTCAAGACCCCGCTTATGGCGGTT
This sequence comes from uncultured Collinsella sp., assembly GCA_900540995.1. Classification (GTDB taxonomy): domain Bacteria; phylum Actinomycetota; class Coriobacteriia; order Coriobacteriales; family Coriobacteriaceae; genus Collinsella. The sequence goes on from UQHO01000015.1 coordinate 3,737, forward strand.
ATGATCGGCAATCTTTGCGGAGGCCTGTATTGCGGCATTACGGGTATCCTTCGCTATTCCTATGGTGGCTCGAACCTGCTCGGTCTGGCGGTCTATATCGGCGACAAGCCTAACAATCTTCTCAACATGTGCATCGCCGTGGTGATCGGCGCGGTTGTGACGTTCATCTCCGCTTGGCTGCTGTATAAGCCTGAGAAGAAGGCGGCTGACTCCGTGGCCGACGGCTCGACCGTAGTCGAGTAACGGGAATGACGAACATGACGAACATCAATGCGTTTCCCGAAGGGTTCCTGTGGGGTTCCGCGGTGGCGGCCAACCAGTGCGAGGGCGCTTGGGATGTGGACGGCAAGGTGCCGAGCATCGCAGACTGCCTGACGCGCGGTAGCATCGACGAATCGCGCCGCATCCTGCTCGATATGCCCGAAGGGGAGGATTACCCCTCGCATCGAGCGGTGGATTTCTACCACCGCTACGAGGAGGATATCGAGCTGATGGCCGAGATGGGGCTTAAAGCCTTTCGTATGTCCATCAATTGTACGCGCATCCTTCCGGATTTGAATGCTGCCCCGATCGAGGAGGGTCTGGCATACTACGAGCGTGTATTTTGCGCTCTGCGCGAGCGCGGCATCGAGCCCATTGTGACGCTTTGTCACAACGACCAACCACTCGCCTTTACAAAGGAATTCAACGGTTGGGCGGATCGACGCATGATTGACTACTTTACGCAGTTCTGCGAGATCGTGTTCACGCGTTATAGCGGGCTCGTGACTTATTGGCTCATGTTCAACGAGCTGAATATCATGACGCGTCGCACGGGCAACTGGCATCATGCGGGCATTATCCACGAAGGCACGACTTGCTTTGCTGATCAAGTTGACGATCCGGTGCAGCGTTATCAGGCCTTGCACCACTTGTTTGTGGCGAGCGCCCGCGCCGTGCAGATCGGTCGCAAAATCGATGATCGATATCGCTTCGGAACGATGATCACCGCGTCAATCTACTACCCGTTCACATGTGACCCCGAGGACGTGATGTATGCGCACCAGCGCACGCAGCTCGAGAATCACTTCGTTACGGACGTGCAGGTAAAGGGCATGTATCCGTACTATATGAAGCGCGTCTTCAAGGAGTTGGGGGTCGACCTCGTCATAGAGGAGGGGGATCTGGAGCAGATTCACGACGGCCACGTGGACTTCATCAGCTTCTCTTACTATGGGACGACCGCGCTTACCACGCACGACGCGGAGGAGCAGTCGCTGGGCAATATGACGTCGGGTGTGCGCAATCCGTACCTGCCTGTTACCCAGTGGGGTTGGGGCATCGACGCCATGGGTCTGCGCTATACGCTCGGATGCCTGTACGATCGCTACCAGGTGCCCCTGCTTATCGTGGAAAACGGCATCGGTGCGGTGGACGAGCTTGTTCCCGACGGCAAGGGATCGTATACGGTGCATGACGACTATCGTATCGACTACCTGCGTCGTCATATCGAGCAGATGGCTTTGGCACTTGAGGACGGCGTCGACCTCATCGGCTATACGACGTGGACGGCTATGGACATCGTGAGCCTAGGCACCGGTGAGTTCAAGAAGCGCTACGGTTTCATCTACGTCGATTGCGACGAGCGGGGTAACGGTACGCTGGACCGTTATCGTAAGGACTCGTTCCATTGGTATAGACGTGTGATTGAAAGTAACGGCACCGACCTTGGTGATGCCGATGTCTAGCGCCACGGCGCACGGACATGAGGCGGCGGGACGTTCCCGCCGCCTCGGCATGTTGGTGCGATGCTGTATTTGCTTTGGCTGCTCGGTCGGCTTGGTCAACGACTGCCTGGGCATCTTCACTACCTCGATTGTTGCCGACTTATCGATCGGCGTCGGTGAATTCTCGATCGTGATGACGTTGGCGAATATCGCGACGGCCTTCACGACGCTGTTTGTTTCGCGTCTGCTCGGTCGGGTGCCCATCAATGTTGTTATGGGAGCGGGCTCGGCGCTCGTCGCAGCCTCATTTGCGATCATGGGCTCATTGACGAGCATCTACCAGTACTATGTCGCTGCGGCGGTGATGGGCGTTGGCATTTCGTGCTTTTCGACCCTGCCTGTCACCTATGTGCTGCAAACCTGGTTCGGAGCGCGCAACGGCGTGGTCACGGGTATCGCCATGGGATGCAGCGGAGTGATTGGGGCGGTTGCTAACCCGGTTTGCAGTATGTTGATCGAAAGCGTGGGGTTTCGTTCGGGCTTTAGGGTCATTGGGCTTATCTTCGCGTTGTTGGCGTTTCCTGCCGCTGTGACGATGCGCACGGGTGACGAGCGTTTTGTGAAAGGGAGTGGCAAGGAGCCTGGCTCCGCCTCCAATACGTCGGGTTTCCACGTGACGGTTCCGCTGATTGCTCTGGCGTGCTGCTTTACGTTGATGGGGTGCCTGGGCTCGCACCTTTCTGTTTTTGGTCAGGATGTGGGCTATTCGCTTGGCTTTGCGTCGTTGATGGTCTCTGCGGTCATGATTGCCAACGTGGTGTTCAAGACGGTGCTTGGCGCCCTTGCCGATCGGATCGGGGCGATTCGCGCCACGGTAGCGTGCATCGTTATCTGCATAGCGGGATACGGGTTGTTGACGATCGCGGGGGTTGCTGAGCCGATTGCTCTGCTTGCCGCCCTGCTTTTTGGTGCCTCTTCTTCGCTGCACACGGTCGGGATCGCTCTCATTGCACAACGCGTGTCCAAGGAACGCTACGCTGCAGTGTTCTCAAAGGTCACTATGTCGGTGTCGATGTCGTATGCGTTGTTTATCTCGCTTGCTGGATTTGTGCGCGATGCGACGGGCAGCTACGATGTCATGCTCCTGTTGGGCACGGGCGCGGGCGTATGCGCGTTGCTAATATGCGCGAGCTTCGAGAGGCGTTCGCGTCTTATGGCATAGCAGGATTGAACACGTCGTTTCATGACGCGAACAAGTATGGGCATCTCGTTTGATCGAGGGCTGTTTTCCTGCACTTGACCCCTGCGGAGAGGGTGATTATGCAGGAAAACAGCCCGCTTTGCTGAGAATGGGGCGTGGCGCTGGATGTGCCGCGCTGTTGATACGGTAACTGGCTTGCCGTGTAACGGTGCGGGAAAACGTTTTGCGGCGACGACGCTATAGCAGTGAGATCGGCTCGTCGACGTCTTCGTCGCGCGTGGCCCGGAAAGTGCCCAAGGCCGGTGAGTACGAGGCTACTGTCAGGCAAATCTTCCGCACCGAGCCGCTCGCGCCCGCGGCGAAATTCACCCTGCCGTTGTAGCGTCTGACGAGTGCTGCTAAAAAGTTTCTTGTGCACTTTCGCCACTTATGCGCTGTCGTTTTAAAGCTATTGAGAAAAAATGCCGGAAACGGCAAAACATCTAAATAGAAGTGCCGGTCCAGCAGCGGGAGGATTGATGGAAATACGGCGCAACCTCGGATTGTAATAAATCGCCGAGCACAAAGTGTTCGCTGGCCTTCAGCCCCCTTCTTGTGGAGTTTCTCGGACCCATGACCACGATGTTGTAGAATCCCTCATGGTTGAGTAGCAAGCGCGTAAGTCCAGGCCGGGCTTACGCGCTTCTCGCTTTTGACCCGGCCTTTTCAGGAGGGTCAAGATGATCAACAAAATCCAGCAAGAAAAGTTCACTATCGTTATGTGCGCACTGATGGTCGCCGGCATGTCCGTGTACAACGCCGCCGTTTTGGCGGGCGGGCTGTCGCCGCAGAGCCTCATGAGCGCCATTTCCGGCTTCGTTCCGGGCTTCCTGGTGGCGCTGATGGGCGACGTGTTCTATGCCGGCCCGCTTTCCAACCGCGTGTTCAGTATGCGCGAGTGGCGCAGCCGTATCATCATGAAATCCGTCTTTATGGTGTGCCTGATGGTGCCTTATATGAGCTGCTACGGCGCCGCGATATCCATGATGCATGGTGCGCCCGTCGCTGCCTTCCCGCAGCTCTGGGCAAAAAACGTACTGCGCAACGTCGTGATGGCCATGCCCCTGCAGCTGCTGGTCGTAGGCCCCGCGGTGCGCTATCTCTTCTCGCGACTTTATACCCAGAGCAAACCTCACGCGGGGGTGGTTTTTGCCGGCCGAATCGGTAGAATCGAATGCAGCAAGAAGTTCAAAGCGCGCCCCAACGGGTGCGCTTTTTTGAGGGAGGTAGCATGGCATATCGTCTGGACATCAAGCGCATTCTTTCGATGAACTTCTTCCACGACCTGCCCCAGATTATGTTGGGGTGCGCCCTGGCCGCGATCGCAACCGACCTGTTTTTGATTCCCAACGGCCTTGCCGCCGGCGGTGTTACGGGCCTGGCGACCATCATACAGGCGGTCGGTGCGTCTCATGGCGTGTCACTGCCCGTTGGTATTCAGACCATCGTGATGAACGCATTGCTGCTACTTGTGGTTGTGCGTACGGGCGGAATGTTCTACGCGGTGCAGACGGCCACGGGCTTTGTGCTGCTGGGCTTTTTTACCGATCTGTTTGCGCCGTTTGTGGCGCCGCTGGCCCATGACGACCTGATGCTGCCTGCCATGTGGGGTGGTATCGTTACGGGTATTGGCTACGGTATGGTGCTGCGCGCCGGCGCCAATACCGGCGGCTCCGACACCATTGGGCAGATTATCTCGCGCAATACATCGCTGCCGGTGGGCTCGACGGTCATGGCCATCGATGTCGCCGTATGCGCGCTGTCGGCCCCTGTCTTCTCGATTGAGAACGCTCTGTATGCCGGCCTTTCGATGGTTATTAGCGGATACGTGATCGATGCCGTGGTCGATGGCGGCAACAAGCGCCGTATGGTGCTCATCATCTCGGACAAGTTTCCCGATATCGCGGCCGATATTATGTACGGCTTGGGGCGCGGCTGCACCAAGTTTAAGGCGACCGGCATGTATTCGGGTGCCGAGAAGCCGGTGATCATGGTAATTGTGAGCCGTCGCGAGCTCAATACACTCAAGACCATCGTGCGCGAGCGCGACCCGCGCGCCATCGTGACGGTTGCCGACGTCACGGAAGCCTTCGGTGAGGGCTTCAAGGACATCAGCGCGTAGACTGGCCAGGGTCGGTGGGACAAAATTATCAGTAGTGCTTGTCCCAGGTTCGATAGGCTCATCAACCTCGTTGCCGCAAGCGACCCTGGGACAAACACTACTGATAATTTTGTCCCACCGCTTCCTTGTCGATCGTCCCGCATCCAAAAGACGTTCACATTGATAAACCGTTTCATCAGCGGTTCTGCCTGCTCAATTGCTCAAATAATGATAAAAACTCTGGTAAAGCCCTCAGTTTCTTCGCATAATGAATGACGTACGTGCATCGCGGCCGGGCTGGGATTGCCTTTTCGTGCCGTGTGCATTTTGTCTATGAGGATGAAAGGAAGGCACAATGAGCGACGTAGAGCTCAAAAAGGTTGCCAACGAGGTAAGGAAGGGCATCGTCACCGGCGTGCACGCTGCCAAGTCCGGCCACCCGGGCGGTTCGCTCGGCGCTGCCGACATCATGACCTATCTGTATTTTGAGGAAATGAACGTCGACCCGGCCGACCCCCGCAAGGCAGACCGCGACCGCTTTGTGCTCTCCAAGGGCCACTGCGCACCTGGCCTGTATGCCGTGCTCGCCGAGCGCGGGTTCTTCCCCAAGGAGGACCTGGAGACGCTGCGCCATATTGGCAGCCACCTGCAGGGCCACCCCAACATGAACGACACCCCGGGCGTGGACATGTCCACCGGGTCGCTGGGCCAGGGCATCTCCGCCGCCGTTGGGATGGCCGTCGCCGCCAAGCACTGGGGCGACGACTACCGAACCTACGCCCTGCTGGGCGATGGCGAGAGCGAGGAGGGCCAGGTCTGGGAGGCCGCCATGTTTGCCGGCAACCAGCAGCTCGACAACCTCTGTGTGATCGTCGACCACAACGGCCTGCAGATCGACGGTCCCGTCGAGGAGGTCAACGACCCCATGCCGCTCGCTGACAAGTTCCGCGCCTTTAAGTTCCACGTGGTGGAGCTTGCCGACGGCAACGATTTCGATCAGATCCGCGCCGCCTTTGCCGAGGCTCGCGCTACCAAGGGCCAGCCGACCGCCATTATCGCCGAGACCCTGAAGGGCAAGGGCGTGTCCTTTATGGAGAACCAGGTTGGTTGGCACGGCAAGGCCCCCAATGATGAACAGTTTGAGCAGGCCATGGCAGAGCTCACGGCCGCCGGAGAGGAGCTCTAGGATGGCAGACGTCAAGAAAATCGCCACGCGCGTAAGCTACGGCGAGGCCCTCGTCGAGCTCGCCAACGAGCACGATGACTTTGTGGTCCTCGACGCCGACCTGGCCGCCGCCACGCAGACCGGTAAGTTTAAGGCCGCCTGCCCCGACCGTTTCTTCGATGTGGGTATCGCCGAGAGCAACCTGATGGGTGTTGCCGCCGGTATCGCAACCACCGGTCGCGTTGCCTTCGCGAGCACCTTTGCCATGTTCGCCGCCGGCCGCGCCTTTGAGCAGGTCCGTAACTCCATCGGCTACCCGCACCTCAACGTTAAGATCGGTGCCACGCACGCCGGTATCTCGGTGGGCGAGGACGGTGCTACGCATCAGTGCTGCGAGGATATCGCCCTGATGCGCGTCATCCCCGGCATGACCGTTATCGTTCCGGCCGACGATGTCGAGGCCCGCGCCGTGACGCGCGCCGCCTACGAGTGCGACGGCCCCGTGTACATGCGCTTTGCCCGTCTGGCCTCGCTGGTTATCAACGACCCCGAGACCTACAAGTTCGAGTTGGGTAAGGGCATTGTCATGCGCGAGGGCGCCGATGTGACCATCATCGCCTGCGGCCTGATGGTCGGCGAGGCTCTCGAGGCCGCCGAGCAGCTTGCTACCGAGGGCATCGATGCCGAGGTCATCAACATGCACACCATCAAGCCCATCGATGCCGACCTGATCGTCAAGAGCGCCACCAAGACCGGCCACGTCGTGACCGTCGAGGAGCACTCTGTGATCGGTGGCCTGGGCAGCGCCGTTGCCGACGTCCTGTGCGAGCAGTGCCCGACGCCGCTCAAGAAGATCGGCGTCAACGACACCTTCGGTGAGTCTGGCCCGGGTGCCGAGCTCCTGCACAAGTACGGCCTAGACGCCGCCAACATCGTGGCGACCACCAAGGAGTTCTTGGCATAAGGCAAGACGGATCTCAAGGACTGCTTCGCCAGTACTATGGAAACCCGGCAGGGGCGCTCTCTAGGAGAGCGCCCCTGTTTCAGTTGCGGTGAGATAAGGACTGATTAGGGCTTTTAACTGCTAAAACAGTCCCTATTTCACCGCAACTTCTAAAGAGGCCGTATCAAGCAGGATTTCTATTGGGATAAGGGCCCATTCCAGCCACGTTCAATTCAGCCCCCAAGCATGGCGCTGCTGCACTTAAACAAAACGCAGCGACCCCTTAGTTACCGCAGGCCGGGCACAGGGTTACTCTCCAAATCTTTCCGCAGGACGGAGGAGCCCCTGCCGCGCGAAGCGCGCAGCGGGGGCTCCGACATGTCCGAGGACGATTTGGAGAGTAACCCTGTGCCCGGCCGACGGGATCCCTAAGCACGCCATGCTTCTTATGTGCAGCAAAGCTAATGCTGCTAAAATACAAAGCGCTCATGTAGTTTAAACGCACGACGATAAGGAGCACCAGTGGGTAACCACTTCCGTACCTCCGGTGCGGGCGATGATGCCCCCAAGACGCAGACAGGCGTCCAGGGCAGTCGTTTCGCCACTCCGGATTCAGAGGGCCAGCCTGTTGCTCAGGCCCCCACTCAGCCGGCAGATCAGGCACAGCCGGCATCCGATCCCTTTGCCTACAATCCCACCAGCGATGTCGCGCTTTCCGGCACGGCGGGTTTTGAGCCCGTTCAGGCCGTGACCGCTCGCGTGGAGCAGCCTCAGGCTGGCGCCGCCACGCCGCAGCCTACCATGGCCGGCATTCCCGACCCCATGGCCCCTGCGACGCCGGTTCCTCAGCCTGCGCAGTCCGGTCTCTTTGCCGCTATTCCCGATCCCACGCAGCCTGCTGCCCTGGTGGTCGAGAGCGATCAGGCAGCCGAGGTCGCAAGCCTCGATAACGCGCTCAACAACCCCGATTTTACGTCGGTGTTTGCGCCCATCGATCCGCAGGCCAGCCGCAAGAAGATGGCCAAGCAGGCCGGTGTCGAGCCCGTCATCCTTATGGAGCATGTCACCAAGATCTATCCGGCACAGCCCAACAAGCCTGCACTCGACGACATCAACATCGAGATCTATCCGGGCGAGTTCGTCTTCCTGGTCGGTCATTCCGGCTCGGGTAAGACCACGCTGCTGTCGACGCTCAACCGCGACGTCAAGCCGACGAGCGGCCGCATCCTGGTTGCCGGTCAGGACCTCATGAAGATCAAGAATCGCAAGGTTCCGTTCCTGCGCCGTCAGATTGGCGCCGTGTTCCAGGACTTTAAGCTTCTGCCTCAAAAATCTGCCTACGAAAACGTGGCGTTTGCCCTGCAGTGCATCGGCAAGCCCAAGGGCGTTATTCGCAGCCAGGTTCCCGAGGTGCTGCGTCTGGTCGGCCTGGCTGATCAGATGGACTCGCTGCCCGATCAGCTTTCCGGTGGCGAGCAGCAGCGCGTTGCCGTTGCCCGCGCCATGGTCAACCGCCCGCCGCTGCTGATCTGTGACGAGCCCACGGGCAACCTCGACCCGGCGATTTCGCTGGGCATCATGAAGCTGCTCGAGCGTATTAACCGCACCGGCACCACCGTGATCGTCGCCACGCACGACCGCGAGATGGTCGATAGCATGCACCGTCGCGTGATCGCCCTCGAGGGCGGCCACGTTATCCGCGACCAGGAGAGGGGAGGTTACGGCAACTATGGCACCAACTAACGTGGGCTACTCCTTCAAAGAGGCAATCAGTCACTTCTTCCGTAACTGGACTACCTCGCTCGGCGCCGTCATCACGATCTTCCTTTCGCTGTTTATCATCGGCCTGTTCATCATGGGCTCCGCGATGCTGAACTCCGTGATCGGCACCGTCGAGGATCAGGTTGTCATCAACGCGTTCATTAGCGATGACGCCGATCAGGCCGATGTCCAGGCTTTTGAGGCCGAGCTTAAGACGTGGAATAACGTCAAGTCCGTGACCTATAAGGACAAGGACGACGCGCTGGCCGAGTATACGAGCAAGATGTCGGGCAACGCCGACGCCACCATGAGCGCGCTCGATGGCCAGAACCCGCTGCCGGCTTCGTTTGCAATTGAGATGGACGATCCGTCCAAGGTCGAAAGCACGGCCCAGAAGCTCAAGAAGAACGCCGACTTCCAGAAGATCGCGGATGACGGCGACGTCAACGCGAGCGTGCTGTACGGCCAGGAGGAAGTGAGCCGCCTGTTCCAGGTGACCAACTACATCCGCATCGCCGCCGTGGTGCTCGTCGGCCTTCTGACCTTTATCGCATTCATCTTCATCAACAACACGATTCGCCTGTCCATCACGGCGCGTCGTCGTGAGATTGCGATTATGCGTCTGGTCGGCGCCAGCAACGGCTTCATTCGCGGCCCGTTTATCACCGAGGGCGTACTGCAGGCCATTTTGGGCTCGCTGCTTTCCATCGGCGTTCTGGAGCTGCTGCGCAATCTGATGATTCCGCGTTTGCAGGAGAGCATCGGCTGGATGTCGTTTGCCCTGCCGATGCAGTACTACCTGGTGACCTATGCTGCGCTGATTCTGGTCGGCGTGATTATCGGTCTCTTTGGTTCTGCCATCGCCATGCGCCGCTACCTGCGCGTGTAGGCATGCCTGGAATTCATCCCTTCCAACGGGTCGTCTCTTATGGGGCGGCCCGTTTTTTGATCCCTAGGGGACGGCAGGAAAACGGATCATTTGGGTAGACTCTTTGGAGTTCGCAATCGATAGTTAGGAGGCGCCATGGGGCGCAATAACAAGCATAAGCGTGGAGCTCGCAATAAGCGCGGGCCGGTGCGCAGCGAACGCCGTCCGAGCCTGACCGGGCGCGTGCAGCTCCATGAGCATGGCGCCTATGTCATAACCGAGAGCGGCGACTACAAGGTCATGGGCCGCGGTAAGCGCGAGATCATGGATGGCGATACCGTTGCCGTGAGCATTAAGAACAGCCCGCACGGTGAGCGGCGCGCCGTGATCGAAGGCGTGGTTGAGCGCGCAGCCATAAGCGTGGTGGGTACGTACCAGACCGCCGGCCCGCTCGGTGTGATCGAGCCGCTCGATTCGCGCCTGAAGGCCGACTTCTTCATTCTGCCCGAGGATACCTCGGCGGATCGCCTGGGCGTCCACCCGGGCGATGCCGTCGTCGCGCGCATTTTGACCTACCCGACGCGCCTGGAATCGGGCACCGTGACGATCGAGCGCCGCATTGGCGGAGATGACGCGCCCGATTTGGGCGTTCAGTATGTGATGGCGCGTTACGGCTATACCGATAGCTATCCCGAGGCCGCGCTGGACGAGGCCGAGGGGCTTTCGCTCGATGTGTCCGCGGCGCTTAAGGACCAGCTCCGCCGCGATCTGCGCGACCGCTTTGTCATCACGATCGACCCGGTCGACGCGCGTGACTTTGACGATGCCATTTCGCTGGAGCGCACGCCCGAGGGTGGCTACAAGCTGGGTGTGCATATCGCCGACGTTTCACACTATGTGGCTTGGGACGGGCATATCGATCTTGAGGCTCGCCATCGTACGACATCGGTGTATCTGGCCGATCGCGTGCTTCCCATGCTGCCCGAACGCCTGTCCTGTGACCTGTGTTCGCTTCGCCCTGACGAGGACCGTCTTGCGTTTACCGTTGACATTGAGCTCGATGCGCAGGGTCGCGTGCGGCATTACGATCCGTACCCCAGCGTGATTCGCTCGCGTGTGCGTATGGACTATGACGGCGCCGAGGCGCTGCTGGTGCGTGCCGGCGCGGTGGAGTATGGGGTGCTGGAGGGTGCGGCCGAGGATGTTGCGGCTGCTGAGGCCTCGCGCGAGGAGGCGCTTGAGCGCGGTCTTGCGTGCGAGAAGGCCGCCCGCGGCTGCAACGTTGACCTCGGCAATTTCCTTGTCGCCGCCAACGAACTCGCCGAACTTCGCCGTCGTATTCGTCGCGTCCGCGGCTCAGTCGATTTTGACACGGCCGAGATTCGCGCTCTATTGGATGAGGACGGAGTACCCGTGCAGATTGTGGCGCGCGAGCGTTCGTGTGCCACGTCGCTTATCGAGGAAGCCATGCTGCTCGCCAACGAGTGCGTTGCAGAGTGGCTGGCAGACCGTGATATCGAGGCCTGCTATCGCGTGCATGAGGATCCGAGCCCCGATAGCCTGCACGGTGCCGCCGTTGCGCTGGCGCAGCTGGGCATCATCGACGATCGCCGTGCTGCCGGTATCGCCCTGGGGAGTCCCGATGAGCTACAGGCTGCAGTTGATGCTGCCGCCGGTACGGCCAACGCACCGCTCGTCAACACGCTGCTTCTGCGCAGCATGCAGCGCGCACTGTACAAGCCGCGCAACGAGGGCCACTTTGCGCTCGCCGCGCCGTGCTACTGTCACTTTACGAGTCCCATCCGTCGCTACCCCGATCTGGTGGTGCACCGCGTGCTCAAACTGCAGTTGGCCTATGAGCAGCTCGGCGGCAAGGACGCCTTGGTCCGTACGCCGCGGCTGATCGGCAAGGGGCGCGAGTCGCTGCCGCGCATTCTGCCGCAGATCTGCCGCGCATGCAGCGATGCCGAGCGTGCGGCCGATGCCGCCAGCCATGCGACGCAAAAGATCAAGATTGCCCAGTACTATGAGGACCGTCTGGGCGAGCGCTATGCCGGATCCGTCTCGTGGGTTAGCAGCATGGGCCTCTTTGTGCGCTTGGACCTGACGCAGGTCGAAGGCTTGGTTTCGATCAAGAGCCTGGGCAACGAGTGGTTCGAGTTCGACGAGGATGCGCTTACGCTGACGGGCGCCGACACGGGGACTCGCTATGAACTGGGCCAGCGCGTGATTATCGAGGTCTCGCGCGTCAATACCACGCGTGGGCACTTGGACTTTAAGCTTATCCATTAGCCAAATCTCGACTCATGGCGGGAGAGCGGAGGGCGGTCTTTCGGGGCCGCCCTCCGCATTTGGATCATGGCTACCTTGCCGTCTGCTCGGCCGCCCGCTTACCTGCTATTCGAGAGGTAAAACCTACCAAAATAAACCTGTCCCTTTTTGGCAGGTTTACAAGAAAGCGGGGATGAGATGGCGACGGTGTATGGTTATGCGCGGGTGAGTTCGCGCGATCAGAATCTGAATCGGCAGCTGGATGCGCTGGGCGCCTATGGCGTGGGCTCGGCGAATATTTATGCCGACCATGCGAGCGGCAAGGACTTCGATCGACCGCGCTATCGCGAGCTGCTGCACGTCCTGGGAGACGGGGACGTGCTGGTGGTGCTTTCTATCGACCGACTTGGTCGTAATTACTCCGAGATTCTTGAGGAATGGCGTCGCATTACCAAGGAGCTCGGGGTTGCCATTGTGGTGTTGGACATGCCATTGCTTGACACGCGCGCCAGGGCCAGCGGCGCGCCGGATGTGACTAATACCCTGATTGCCGATATTGTGCTGCAACTGCTGAGCTACGTGCCGCAGGTGGAGCGCGAGAATATCCATCGGCGCCAAGCGGAGGGGATTGCAGCGGCGCGGGCGCGAGGGGTCCGTTTCGGTCGACCTCGCAAGCCGTGCCCTCCTCAGTTTGAGCTGGTACGCGATAGCTATGAGGCAGGCGATATTACCCGCAGCCAGGCAGCAAAGTGCCTGGGCGTGTGCGTGGGGACGTTCGATCGCTGGATGCGCGAGGCGGGGTAGGGGTTTGCGCCGCTTTGGCGCTTCCTGTTGCGATTCAAATTTTGATACGGTGACGATGCCATTTGGGGCTACACTCGCTGATATTCAAAAAAGGAGGTAGGCCCTTGGCGCGCGTAAAACAAATAATCGGATGGACCGCGATCGTTCTGTTTACTGCAACGCTGGCGGGCATCTGGGTGCTGACGGAGCAAAATGCGGTGGAGACGTCGTTGCTGAGCGAGTCTACCGCGCGTGTGGTGGAGGGTCAGGCTACGGGCGTACAGGCTGCCGATGTCGCGGGTGAAGCTCAGACCGAGAACGGGATGACCGGGGGCACCGATTCGGCTGCTTCGAATGTCCGGTCTGGCCGACTTGCTTCCATTCGCATGTGGGTGGGCACGAACGTCCGTCGCGTTGCCCATACCGTAGAGTTTTTCTTCGTCGGATTGTTCGCCTCGGTGGTCGTGGTTTGCTTTTCCAGGCGTCCGTGGAGCGTATGCTCCCGTTGCGTGCCCGTGTTGCTCTTTTGCGCCGTCTGCTCCGTTGGCGATCAGGTACATAAGATCTTTGTTCCCGGCAGGCATTTCGACGTTATCGATTTAGGATTCGATGCTGCGGGCTATGTCACCGCCATGCTGTTGGTATTGCTGGCAGCGGTGTTGGTGCGCCATGCGACTCGGCCGATCGGCGCCCATGCGAGGCGCTAGCCGGTAACAAGCCCGTTTTTGATAATGCGATCTTGTTGAATTATTTTGTGTCGTGCGTATTTCCGAGCGGTCGGATTTGAGGGGCGAGCGGTAGAACGCTCGCCCTTTGTGCGCCACGATGCGGCACAATGTACCGTAAAAGCTGTTTATATCCGGTACGAATCGTTCGTTGGTCTTTAATTCTTCTCAACGGAGGTGTTTGAGATGGCAAACGGATTGCTTTTGCGGCTTCGCGAGCGTGAGCTCAGCGCGAGCCCGGCGGAACGCAATGTCATCGCATATGTAAGCGCTCATCCGCACGAGGTGGTCGGGCTGTCCGTCCGCGGTCTTGCCGATGCCACGTTCTCCTCGCCCTCGAGCATTTTGCGCTTTTGCAAGCGCTTGGGTTTTGCGGGCTACAAGGAGTTCCAGCGCGAACTGATTGCCGAGCTGGCGCTCTTGGGTGACAAGAAAGACGTTGCCCTCGAGGACATCTCCATGGATGACAGCGTCGAACGTATCGTGGGGAAGGTGATGAAAAGCAACGTGCGCACGATCGAAGCGACGGCGCGAACGCTCGATTACACCGTCTTGGAGCGATGTGCGGCCTATCTTAAGCGGGCACGCGCGGTCAATCTGTTCGGTATCGGTGCCTCTCGTTTGGTCGCGCACGATCTGGCGCAAAAGCTCATGCGTGTCGACAAAGAGTGCCATCTGTACGACGACTGGCATGATCAGCTCTTGTGTGCCAAGAACATGCATGAGGGCGATATGGCAATCGCCTTTAGCTACTCGGGCTTGACGCAAGAGGTGCTGGACTGCGCCGCCGAGGCCCAACGTCACAACTGTCCCGTTGTGGCCGTGACCAAAGTAGATGGATCATCCAAGCTTGCCACCATGGCCGATGCCGTGCTCGGCGTCGCTGCGAGTGAGCCCTTGGTCCGCAGCGGTGCCATGGCTTCGCGTATGGCCCAGCTTATGGTTGTCGATGCCCTGTACGCTGCTTACGTTGCCAGCGACTACGAACGGGCGACGCATGTCATTAAGCAAAACTACATCGAGAAACAGGAAAGATGAGGTGAATGAAATGCTCGATTTAACAAAATTCACGACCGAACAGCGTAATCAAAGGTCAATGGACCTCGATACGATGACGTCGCTGCAAATCGTCACGACGATGAACGATGAGGATCTTCGTGCCGTCCAGTCGGTCACGAAAGTGTTGCCCCGGGTTGCCATGGCAATCGACTGGGCTGCTGAGGCACTCGAGCGCGGCGGGCGCGTCTTTTACATGGGCGCAGGCACCAGCGGTCGTCTGGGCGTACTCGACGCTTCGGAGTGTCCGCCCACGTTTGGCGTGTCATCCGACCTGATTGTCGGGCTCATTGCCGGAGGCGAGACGGCGTTTATCAAGGCTGTCGAAGGTGCCGAAGACAGCGAGGAACTTGGCGCGAGCGACCTGCGAGAGCGTGGACTCTCGGACAAGGATCTTGTCGTTGGCCTGGCGGCAAGCGGTCGTACTCCCTATGTGGTGGGCGGTCTTGTGTACGCCAAGGCAACTGGGTGCAAGACCATTGCAATTGCCTGCAACCAAGGGTCGAAGATCGGGGAGAGCGCAGATCTTGCTATTGAGCCCGTGCCCGGTCCCGAGGTGCTGACCGGCTCAACGAGGCTCAAGGCGGGAACGGTTCAAAAGCTCATTCTCAACATGATTTCGACCGGTGCCATGGTCAAGATCGGCAAGGTATACCAAAACCTGATGGTCGATGTGCAGCAGACGAACGAGAAGTTGGTGGTGCGCGGCCAGAACATCGTGATGGAGGCGACCGGCTGCACGCGCGAGCGCGCTGTTCAGGCGCTTGCAGATGCCGGCGGCCATGTAAAAACCGCTATTGTCTCGGTACTGCTGGACTGCGATGCCGAGCAGGCTGCGGTAGCTCTTGAGCGGGCGCGAGGCCATGTCCGTGCTGCGGTGAGTGGCCATGAGAAGAGCAATGCCGATGCCCAATAGGTGCGCGGCGTGAGCTGATATGACATCCAGACGAGATACCCAATACAAGGAGGAGTTATGACAAACAAAGAGCTGGCTCAAAAGCTGCTGGACCTTTTGGGCGGTAAAGACAACGTGCTCGCAAACGCGGCGTGCATGACGCGCCTGCGCGTGACCGTCAAAGACGCGGGCAACGTCGACACGGAGGGTATTAAGGCGCTCGACGGCGTGATGGGCCTGGTCGAGGACGACACGATGCAGATCGTGCTGGGTCCGGGCAAGGTGAATAAGGTGCTCGAGGAGTTCTCCAAGCTCACCGGCCTTGCGAAAGGCGTTGCTGACGAGAGCGTGGTTGACGCTGCGGCCACAAACAAGGCCGCGCAGAAGGCCAAGTACGAGTCCAAGCCGGTTCAGGCCTTCCTCAAAAAGATTTCCAATGTCTTCGTCGCCCTGCTTCCCGGCATCATTGCGGCTGGCCTCATCAACGGTATCTGCAACGTCATTAACGTCTCGACGGCAGGCGCGCTTGCAGGCGAGTGGTGGTACCAGGGCATTCGTTCCATGGGCTGGGCCCTGTTTGCCTATCTGCCCATCTTGGTGGGCTATAACGCAGCACGTGAGTTTGGTGGCTCCGCTGCGCTGGGCGGCATCGCCGGCATGATGTGCATCGCCAACAGCGCCATGCCCCTGCTTGCGCCTGGCGCGGCTGATCCTGCCACTGCCATTCTGCTGCCGCTCACCAATGCGCAGTACAACCCCGCAGCGGGCGGTATGATCGCGGCTCTCATCGCTGGCGCATTTTTTGCCTGGATGGAGCGTCAGATTCGCAAGGTTATGCCCAACGCACTCGACACGTTCTTGTCCCCGCTGCTGGTGCTCATCATCGGCGCCTTTGCTCTGATGCTCATCATCCAGCCGGTTGGCGCATGGCTGACGACTGCCATCTTTAGCGTTTTGACCTTTATCTTCGAGAAGCTGGGCGTCCTGGGCGGCTATATCCTGTCGGCAGGCTTCTTGCCGCTGGTGTCCGTCGGCCTGCATCAGGCGCTCACGCCGATCCATGCTATGCTCAACGATCCCGACGGCGCTACCAAGGGCATCAATTACCTGCTTCCCATCCTTATGATGGCTGGCGGCGGTCAGGTCGGTGCCGGTCTGGCGCTGTACTTTAAGACCAAGAACGCCAAGCTCAAGAAGTACGTCGCTGAGTCCATTCCCGTTGGAATCCTGGGCGTGGGCGAGCCTCTGATGTATGCTGTTACGCTGCCGCTCGTTCGTCCGTTTGTGACGGCTTGCCTGGGTGCCGGATTTGGCGGCGCGCTCGCGGCGCTGCTTCACATCGGCACGGTTTCTCAGGGCGTTTCCGGTCTGTTTGGCCTGCTGATCGTCGTTCCTGGCCAGCAGCTCGGCTACGTTGCCGCTATGCTGCTTGCCTATGCCGCCGGCTTTGTCCTGACGTGGTTCTTTGGCGTCGACGAGCAGAAGATCAATGAGTTCTTTGGCGAGTAGTTTGATATCGCGAGCCGTGTTGCTCGGGGCTCGCGGCGCGCGGCAGATTTCTTGATGCTATGGTTGTGCCGGCGGGGCTAACTGCTCCGCCGGCCTTTTTTAAAGGAGCGTTGAAGCGTGAAAACGGGTATTTCGATTTATCTTTCCAGCCCTCTGCAGGATATTGAGCGGACGATTGAGCGTGGTGCCGCGGCGGGTGCGCGCTATGCGTTCACCTCGCTGCATATTCCCGAGGATGGGGGAGCGGCGTATGCTGATAAGGTCCGTCATGTGCTGTCGCTGCTTTCCGCCCGCGGCATTGCGCTCATTGCCGATGTGGGGCCGCGCACGTGCGATTTGCTCGGGCTTGAGCGCATCGAGGACCTGCGCGATCTGGGGTTGGAATACCTTCGTTTGGACTATGGCTTTAGCGCCCAGCGGGTCGCGGAGCTGTCCGGTGAATTTCGCATTGTGGTCAATGCATCGACGGTGAGTTCTGATGAAATCGCATCGTGGCGAGAAGCCGGTGCCGATGTGACTCGTTTTGCCGCCTGCCACAATTTTTATCCCAAGCCTTATACCGGTTTAGCTCTGGAGGACATTGCTCGGACGAATCTTCGTCTTGCGGCGCTTGGCTTCGAAATCATGGCTTTTGTGCCAGGTGACGCCAACGTTCGCGGGCCGGTATTCGAGGGACTGCCGACGGTTGAGGCGCAGCGCGGTCGCGCGTCGAAGGTTGCCCTCAACATGCTTGAGCTCGCACACGGCGCCGATTGCGACATCGTTTTGGTTGGCGACCCCGATCTTTCCGATGCGGGCTGGGCGCAGTTTGCTCAAGTTTCTGCCGGATACGTGGATTTGCAATGCGAGCTTGAGCCCGGTTATGCCTATGTACGTGGGCAGATTCATCACGACCGGCCCGATTCGAGCGCCCTCATCTTTAGGTCTCAGGAGTCGCGCACGACGCTTAAGCCGGATTCCGTGCCGACGGATACCGGTGCCGGCCTGCCGCGAAAGGCGGGGTCGATCGCTGTGAGCAATAGCGGCTATGGGCGCTACGAAGGCGAGCTTGAGATTGCGCGGGTCGATCTTCCCGGTGACGAGCGCATGAACGTTGCGGGCCATATCACGCCCGAGGCAATGGAGCTGCTGCCGTTCATCAAACGCGGATTCGGGGTACGGTTCGTTTAGCGTGTGACCCGTGGGCTACAATTGGCCCATCATGCGAAGGCGCCTCGTGTGGCGTGTGTCTGCGTTGGCCGATCTATATTCGGAGGATTCCCATGACCGTACTGTTTGTTGAATATCCCAAGTGCTCGACCTGTAAGAAGGCCAAGGCATGGCTGGACGAACACGGGGTAGAGTATATCGACCGCGATATCGTTTTGGACAATCCCACGGCTGATGAGCTTGCGACCTGGATTGCTCGTTCGGGGCTGCCGGTGCGGCGCTTCTTTAATTCGTCGGGCATGAAATATCGAGAGCTGGGCCTGAAGGCGCGTCTGGATGCGGGCATGACGGATCGGGAGTGCTACGAGCTGCTGGCGACCGACGGCATGCTGGTCAAGCGTCCGCTGCTGGTGGGCGACGACTTTGCGATTCCCGGCTTTAGGGAAGCGGCTTGGGCCGAGGCGTTGCTGTAGCGGCTGCGGAAAGTGCGACCCGTTTTGAGTGCTCAGGGTGGGACGCACTTTCCGCCGGCGGGCCTGCCCCAGTCAGTCCGCCAGCCGCGCCCATTCGTGCGGATCGTAGACCTTTACGTGCTTGTTGGGCTTGCCGCTCCAGTACTCCTCGTCCATAAAGGGCAGATATGCCTGAACGCCGGGGCAGATAAAGGGAATCCGCTGCTGTTGCAGTCGCTCGCGCTGGCGCTGCTCCAGGTGCGCCTCGGATATGACGGTCGGCATGCCGGACAGCTCGACGAGGCTTGCCTGGATTCGCTTAAGGTCGGGGAGTCCCGCGTGCCATGACATCCGCATGATCAAAAAGGATGCACGGCGGTATTTTGCCAGCATCACCGTGATGGCGGGGCGCAGAGTGGGATGGATTTTGTCCCGTTCGGGCCAAAGATCAGCAGTGATCTCGAGCCCCAGGGTCTCCCATAGGTAATCAAGCTCTTCGTCCATGGCGCCTCGATATCTACGTGATCATTGATACTTCGATTGTGTTGCCTGGTGCTATCGTTTTCACGGTAGAATCTGCCAACGGTTGACGGCTACCGCTCGCGGCGTTTTGCCCTTCGTGTACAACGGTTGGCTTCACAGGTCCTTCACGGGTTGGACTAAATTAGGCCAATTTGACTGAATTTCAAAAAAGTCAAAATTGGGGCTTGCGTCACGGCGTGACTTCCCGTATATTTCTTTCTTGCGCAAAGGCACAGCCGAGCGCAGCGATGCAGTCATTGGGATGTCGTCTAATGGCAGGACAGCGGATTCTGGTTCCGTCAATGGGGGTTCGACTCCCTCCATCCCAGCCATTGCATTTGCTACATATGGCCCGTTCGTCTAGCGGTTTAGGACGCCGCCCTCTCAAGGCGGAGATCACCAGTTCGAATCTGGTACGGGCTACCAAACTTGAACGCCCGGGCCTCGTAAGAGACCCGGGTTTTGTGTATTGACCGTATATACGGCGCCTGCCGTGTTTCGCTCAGATCGAGGAGTAGCCATGGATCTGCCCATCAGCTTGCAAGACATCACGTATGCCGAGAACTATCTGGCGCAGGGCGACCTGGCTACGGCGACGCCGCTGCTTGAGCGTCTGGTGGAGCTCGCCGAGGAGTATATCGACGCTGAATGCAAGACGGAGGAGAAGCGCCAGTACTTTAGCTTCGACAGCAAGTTTGAGCGCCTGGCCTATCGCCGCGTGGAGAAGGATCCGCGCGAGCTGGTGCAGGTCGAGGTTCCCTTTGACCGCCTGTACTCCGACATGGCGTTTGCCTACATTCGCCAGCAGGATTATGTGAGCGCTCGTAATGCCCTGATGCAGGCTGTGCGTTGGGATCCCATGAACTGCAACTATCGCTTGGACTTGGCCGAGCTGTTCCGCGCGCTCGAGGACAAGCAGGAGTGGGCATCGCTCTCGTTCTCGGTGCTGGAGCGCGCGAGCGACGGTAAGTGCGCCGCACGCGCCTACACCAACTTGGGTCAGTACTTCTTGGAGCCCGAGACCGAGAACATTTCGGCAGCCGTGGGCTGTGCGCGTCTGGCGCTGCGCCTGGCGCCCAATGATGCGCATACGACGCGCCTGCTCAACAAGATCCATACCACCTATCCGGATGCCGCGGACGAGAGTGACGACCATGTGATGGGTGAGCTCGCCCTGCAGGGCGTGCCGACCTCGCCTTCGGCCGAGATCGCCATCTGCCTGATCATGTGCGCGACCGATGCTGCAAGCGACGGCGACAAGCAGGAGGCTACGCGTCTGACGGTCCGTGCCCGCGACCTGGTGGGCGAGGAGGCATGCGCGGCGATTATCAAGCTGGTGCGCGAGAGCGATGCCGAGCTTAATGCCGAGCGCAGGGCAAAGCGCGAGGCTGCGGGCTCAAACGCCGATGGCGCCAAGGAGGCCGGCGATGCCCAGTAAGCGCGAGCGCAAGCTCATTTCCAAGAATCGTTCGGCACATCACGAGTACTTTATCGATGAGACGTTTGAGTGCGGTATTGAGCTGAGCGGTACCGAGGTCAAGTCGATTCGCGAGCGCGCGTGCCAGATTACCGATACCTTTGCACTGATTCGTGGCGGGGAGTGCTGGCTCGTTGGCTTGCATATCCACCCTTATAGCCATGGTGGCGTGTGGAATCGCGATCCCGACCGTCGGCGCCGTCTGCTGCTGCACCGCAAGGAAATCGACTTTCTTGACGGCAAACTTCGCAACCGTGGTTATGCGCTGGTTCCGTTGGAGCTCTACTTCAATACCGACGGCCGCGTAAAGCTGCTGCTGGGCCTGGGTCGCGGCAAGAAGCTCTACGACAAGCGCGAGGACATGGCCAAGCGTGATGTCCAACGCGAGATCGACCGCGCCCTCAAGGAACGCAACCGCTGACCGTCCTTCATAAGTTGCGGTGGAATACGGACTGTTTTGCCTGTTTGAGGGGCTATTCAGTCCCTATTTCACCGCAACTGCGGGTGTCCCATCTTTCTTACTGTTCTGACACATATGTTTCAAAGGCGGCGTCCGTTATGGGCGCTGCCTTTTTTGTGGGTACATACATCCATGAGGTTCCAACCGAGCTAGGGGAGTGATCGTTATGGACAAAACTGCGTTCTTTACCATGCCGAGCGGCCTGTACGTGGTGAACTCCGCTGCAGACGGGCTGCGCGCCGGCTGCGTCATCAACACGGCGGTGCAGGTGACGTCCATGCCGCCGCGCATTTCGGTTGCCGTTAACAAGGAAAACGTCACCTCGGGCGTCATCGCATCAGCCAAAGCGTTCGCGCTGACCGTGATCGATCAGACCGCCGACATGCTCTACATCGGTAACTTTGGGTTCCGCACCAGCAGCGATTATGACAAGTTTGCCAAATACGAGACCCGCGAGACGGCTCTGGGCATGCCCTATGTGCCCGAGCACGCGGCGGCCCTGTTTAGCTGCCGTTTGATTGATACCGTGGATGTGGGCACGCATCTACTGTTTATCGGCGAGGTCGAGGATGCCGAGCGCCTGAGCGACGACACGCCGCTCACCTACGATTACTACCATAAGGTCCTGAAGGGCAAGACGCCTCCGAAGGCGTCCTCGTATCAAGGCTAGAAATGTTTTAAAAATACTTGCATTATATTATTGAGAATCTATACTAATAGATGAAGTACATCACCAGTCGCGTTCGAGAGGAGAACATCATGGCTGAGGAGAAGAAGACGTATAAGTTCGTGTGCATCGTTTGTGGCTACGAGGTTGAGGTCGAAACGCCCGAGCTGCCCGAGGACTACGTGTGCCCGGTGTGCGGCGTCGGTCCCGATCAGTTTGAGCTCGTCGAGGAGTAGCTCGTCGGCACACGGCTTGTAGCAACACATAGCTCTGTCCAAGGGCCCCGGTCGAATTCTCGGCCGGGGCCCTTTTGATTTATCTGACGGTTTAAAACGGCCTTACGTGTTACAGATTGAGACGTTATATCTGGACAGCCACGCCATCCCAATTACATCCCCGTTAGCAGCACGATGTCGAGAATCGTCACGATGACGCCGATCCCTACAAGCAGCGCGTTGAGTGGACGCGAGTTGGCGTATTTGCCCATGACGTGGGGTGAACTGGTGAGCCGTATGAGCACAAAGACCGTAATCGGCAGTTGAAGCGACAGCAGTGCCTGACTCCAGATGAGACCTTCAAAAGGATTTGGGACGACCAGGCACGCCGTCACTGCGCCGACGAAACAGGCCGCCACCCCGATCGAGGAATGTCGGTCGTGTATGTCGTATTCCTCGTCGAACATGCCCGCGGTGATGGTGCCCGCCGCCATACCCGCCGTCACACTACTCGATAGTCCCGCGAACAGCAGCGCTACCGCAAAGATGGTCGAGCTCGCCGGGCCCAGAATGGGGGAGAGCGTGGCCGCTGCGACGGCGAGGTCGTCTACGACCATGCCGTGCGCAAAGAAGGTCGTTGCGGCCAGGATGACCATGGCCGAGTTGATTGCCCAGCCCACGCCCATCGAAAAGAGCGTGTCGAAGAGCTCGTAGCGCAGACGCTCTTCGATAACCTGCTCGCCTTGGCCTTCGAAGTGCATGGATTGGATGACCTCGGAGTGCAGAAAAAGGTTGTGTGGCATAACGACCGCACCCAGGACACTCACGATAATCGCGGCAGAGCCAGTGGGCATACTGGGCGTGATCCAGCTTGCGGCGGCTTGCGGCCAGTCGACCTGGACTAGTGCAAGCTCGGCCAAAAACGAGAGTCCTACCACGCCTACGAAGGCGATGATCCAGCGTTCGGCATGCTTGTAGGAGTTCGTCATGAGCATCGCCATCGATACTGTCGCCACGATGACGCAGCCCGCGCGCACGGGCAGCCCAAAGAGCATTTGAAGGGCAATCGCGCCGCCCAGGACCTCGGCCATGGCGGTGGCGATGGTCGCGAGATAGGCGCTGGCGAGCACCGTGCGCCCGACGAAGCGGGGGAGGTAACGTGTCGTGGCCTCGGCAAGGCAGGCGCCCGTGGCGATACCCAGGTGCGCCGCGTTGTGCTGCAGCACGATGAGCATAATCGTGGACAGCGTGACGATCCACAGCAGCGCGTAGCCAAACTGCGAGCCCGCGGCCATATTGGAGGCCCAGTTGCCCGGGTCGATAAAGCCGACGGTCACGAGCAGCCCGGGGCCGATATGCCGCGCAATGTCTAGGCCTCCGTGACCACCGGTGCGCCGGGAGCCAAAGTGTTGTTTGAGATGGTTGAGCATGGTGCGCTCCTGCGTATGGGCGGCGTGACGTCGCATCTGGGTCGTGCGGCGCCACGCGTCGGATTTGGGTTGGGGCTACTTGTGCGCTTTGTCCTGATTGGCCACGGCGTCGATCTTGGCGGCGATGGTCGCCGGGTCACCGATGTAGCGCTTGTCGAGGACATTGAAATCGGTATCGAAGGTGTAGACGAGCGGCACGCCGGTGGGGATGTTGACCTTGAGGATCTCCTCGGGCGTGAGGTGCTCGAGCTTCATGACGAGTGAGCGCAGGGAGTTGCCGTGTGCGGCGATGAGTACGCGCTTGCCGGCGAGCATCTGGGGGCGAATCTCGTCTTCGAAATAAGGCCAGGCGCGGGCTATCGTGTCCTTGAGGCACTCGGTATAGGGCAGTTGATCGGGCGCGACGTCACGGTATTGCTCCTGGGTGTGGGGATCGCGCGCGTCGCCCGGCTCGAGCGCCGGCGGGCAGACATCGAAGGAACGGCGCCAGATGAGCACCTGCTCGTCGCCGTGCTCCGCCGCGGCATCGGCCTTGTTGAGACCCTGCAACGCACCGTAGTGGCGCTCGTTGAGCTTCCAGGATTTGATGACGGGCAGCCACTCGCGATCCATTTGGCCGAGCACGATGTTGAGGGTGTGGATCGCGCGCTTGAGGCGCGAAGTGTAGCAGACGTCAAAGTCGAAACCGGCTTCTTTGAGGGCGCGGCCGCCTGCCGCCGCCTCTTCGCGGCCCGTGTCGGTGAGCTCGACATCGGTCCAGCCGGTGAACAGGTTGAGCTTGTTCCACTCGGACTCTCCGTGACGGATAAGGACGAGTTGCATCGTCTGCTGGTCTGCTTGGTGCGCCATAGGGGCCTCCTTGATCTGGCACGGTGTGCGTGCCGTTTGCTTGACGCCGCAAAGGATACCCGTTTTAGGCTTAAAAGTTAACCAGGTCTAACAAAATTGTTGTATTTGAATGGGATGCTGAAGGGGGGCTGCCGAAATGTCTCGATCTGTAACTACTAGGGATGGAAATTGGGCCTAGGTGTTACAGATCGAGACAAACCAAAACCGTCCCGCAGAAAATCTCAATCTGTAACATCTAGGCGCCAAAATCGGTTCCTCCTGTTACAGATTGAGATGTTTGAAGCGGTGAGCTTACAAGCCGAACTTGGGCGCCTTGTTGCCGCCCTTGAGGTCTGCGGTGTCGAGTCGCATCATGCAAAAGTCTGCGTGGCCCTCGTTTCCAGAATAATTCAAAGGGGTTGGATGCATATGTGCCGGCTGTCCCTGCACTAAAACGTGTGCGTCAGCCTCCAAAGATGTCAAATTTCGACGTGTTTGGAGGCTGATGTACACGTTTGATAGCAAGACGTTGATGGGTTACGTGCGTTACGCGATTGTTTCGAAACGGGCGGGAAACACAACGATGCCCCGATGCTCCTACTATGCCTATTCAACTGACTGTCTAAATATCTAGGGGAGGATCGCGATGCAGGCAGATTCCGCTCAGCAGCAGGGCCTTTATCGCCCCGAATTCGACCACGATGCATGTGGCATCGGCGCGCTTGCCGATATCAACGGTGAGCGCCATCACCAGATTCTGGACGATGCGCTGTCCATTCTGGTCAACTTGGAGCACCGCGGCGGCACGGGACTCGAGAAGAACACCGGCGACGGCGCCGGCATCCTGTTCCAGGTTCCGCATCACTTTTTTCGAAAAGAGGCCCAAAAGTGCGGCCAGATTCTGCCGGCAGAGGGCGACTATGGCGTGGCCATGCTGTTCTTCCCGCAGGACGACAAGGGCGTAGAGGATGCCCGCCGCGTGTTTGAGGAGGGCTGTGCCGAGGCCGGCGTGCCGCTGCTCTTTTGGCGCGAGGTGCCGGTCGACCCGCACGACCTGGGCGAGACGGCTCGCGCCTGCATGCCTACTATCCTGCAGGCCTTCCTGGGACGTCCGGACGACACGCCCGCCGGCGATGCCTTTGAGCGTCGCCTGTACGTGTGCCGCCGCACCATCGAAAAGAAGGCCGACGCTGAGTTCGCCCTGCGCGACAAGATCTTCTACGTGTGCTCCATGAGCTCGCGCACCATCGTGTACAAGGGCATGCTGGTCGCCACGCAGATGCGCCGCTTCTTCATCGATCTCAACGACGCCGCCGTCAAAACGGCCGTGGCGCTCGTACACTCGCGCTACTCCACCAACACCACGCCCAGTTGGGAGCGTGCGCACCCCAACCGCTTTATCATCCACAACGGCGAGATCAACACCCTCAAGGGCAATGTCAACTGGATTCGCGCCCGCGAACCCAACCTGTACAGTCCCGTGTTGCAGCACGATCTTGAGCGCGTGATGCCCATCATCAACCGCGAGGGCTCCGACTCCGCGATTCTGGACAACGTGCTCGAGTTCTTGGTCATGAACGGTCGCCCGCTCACGCGTGCCGCATCCATGCTGCTGCCCGAGCCGTGGGACCACAACGACAATCTGAGCGAGGAGCGCCGCGCCTACGACGCCTACCAGTCCATGCTCATGGAGCCGTGGGATGGCCCGGCGGCCATCGCCTTTACCGACGGTCGCACGCTGGGCGCCGCCCTCGACCGTAACGGCCTGCGTCCCGCCCGCTATTATGTGACGCGCGACGGTCGCTTTATGCTGGCGAGCGAGGTGGGCACCATCGAGGTGAGCCCCGAGAACATTCTGACGAGCGGTTGCCTGGGACCGGGTCAGATGCTCGAGGTTGATTTTGCCCGCGGCCGCGTGATCTACAATGACGAGCTGCGCGCCCGTTACGCCAAGGAAAAGCCCTACCGTGATTGGATTGCCGAGGAGACACTGACCGTCGACGCGCTCGATGAGCCCGTTTCGGCAACGTCCGCCGAGGACGCCGAGGTGCCCGCCGCCGTGCGTATGGCCAAGCTCGGCTACCACTGGGATGACGTCGACGAGGTCGTGCGTCCCATGGCCCAGCAGGGCAAGGCCCCGCTCGCCTCGATGGGTATCGATGCGCCGCTGGCCTGCCTGTCCAAGAAGACGCGTTCGTTCTTTGACTACTTCTATCAGCTGTTCGCCCAGGTCACGAACCCGCCGATCGACGCCCTGCGCGAGCATATGGTCACTTCGACCACGCTCTACCTGGGCAACCACGGCAACCTGCTCGAGGATTCCCGCACGGCCTGTCAGCTGGTGCGCTTGGAGCGCCCGTTGCTCAACGAGGAAGAGTTCGAACATATCTGTGCCATCGACCGCGTGGGCTTTAAGACCCGCCGGTTCCGTGCCGTGTACCGCCGCGACGCGGGTGAGGGCGCGCTGCAGGCTGCGCTCAAGCAGCTTGCCGAAGACGTCGAGGCTGCGGTTCGCGATGGCGTGAACATCGTGGTGCTGAGCGACCGTGCCGCTGCGGGCGAGGTGCCCGTGCCGTCGCTGCTCGCCGTGGGCTGCGTGCACAACCACCTGATCCGTGCCGGCGTGCGCACCTTTGCCGATATCGTGGTGGAGTGCGGCGATGCCGTGTCTCCGCACGACTTTGCGGCACTGGTGGGCTACTCCGCGAGCGGCATCTATCCGTACAACGCACATGCGTGCATCCGCGATCTGGCGGCACACGGCGACCTGGACGTGACGGCCGAGCAGGGCATCGCCAACTACAACAAGGCTGCGACCGCCGGCATCGTCTCCATCATGTCCAAGATGGGCATCTCCACGGTGCAGAGCTACCATTCGGCGCAGATCTTCGAGGCCGTGGGCTTTACGCCGGAGTTCGTCAACGCGTACTTCGCCGGCACGGTGAGCCGTGTGGGCGGTATGGGTGTCGAGGACGTTGAGCGCGAGCAAAACGAGCGCTACGACGCCGCGCTCGCTATCCTTAAGAGCCCGGCTCCCGATCAGCTGCCCACGCTGGGTCTGACCAAGTGGCGCCCGCTCGGCGGCGAGGATCACCTGATCGACCCTCAGACCGTCTACCTGCTGCAGACCGCCTGCCGTGAGGACAGCTACGACACCTTTAAGGAGTACAGCGCTCGTCTGCACCGCACCGGCCGTGCCGTGCGCCTGCGCGACTTGCTCGACTTTAATGCCAGCGGCCGCACGCCGGTTTCGCTCGACGAGGTGGAGCCCGCGCTCAACATCGTCCGCCGCTTTAACACCGGCGCCATGTCGTACGGCTCCATCAGCAAAGAGGCGCACGAGTGCATGGCCATCGCCATGAACCGCCTGCACGGACGCTCCAACTCGGGCGAGGGCGGCGAGGACCCGCGTCGCGAGACCCCGCTGGCTAACGGTGACTCAAAGAACTCCGCCATCAAGCAGGTAGCAAGCGCGCGCTTTGGCGTGACGAGCCGCTACCTGTGCAGCGCCTTCGAGATTCAGATCAAGATGGCCCAGGGCGCCAAGCCCGGCGAGGGTGGCCACCTACCCGGCAAGAAGGTCTACCCCTGGATCGCCGAGGTCCGTCAGTCCACGCCCGGCATCGGCCTGATCTCGCCTCCGCCGCACCACGACATCTACTCTATCGAGGACCTGGCCGAGCTCATCTTCGACCTTAAGAACGCCAACCCCGGCGCGCGCGTGTCGGTCAAGCTGGTCAGTGAGGCGGGCGTCGGCACCATCGCCACCGGTGTGGCCAAGGGTGCTGCCGACAAGATCTTGATCAGCGGCCACAACGGCGGCTCGGGTGCCGCTGCGCGCGACTCTATCTGGCACGCCGGTCTGCCGCTGGAGCTCGGTCTTGCCGAGGCTCAACAGACGCTGCTGCAAAACGGCCTGCGCTCACGCGTGGTGCTCGAGGCTGACGGCAAGCTCATGGACGGCACCGATGTTGCCGTCGCCTGCCTGCTGGGCGCCGAGGAGTTTGGCTTTGCGACTATGCCGCTCATCTCGATGGGTTGCCTCATGCAACGCGACTGCCAGCAGGATACCTGCCCGGCCGGCATCGCTACGCAAAACTGCCGCCTGCGTCGCGGCTTCCGCGGCAAGCCCGAGCACGTTGAGCACTTTATGCTCTTTGTTGCCGAGCAGCTGCGCGAGGTCATGGCGAGCCTGGGCTTCCGCACCGTCGACGAGATGGTCGGCCATCCCGAGTGCTTGCGCCAGATCGAGGTCCCGGGCAACCGCAAGGCTAACCTGCTGGATCTGTCGCCCGTGCTGGCAAGCGCGACCTGCGAGTTCGGTGCCCACATCCCGGGTGCCGACGGCCGTCACTTCCTGCCCCAGATGGCTGCGGACAGCGAGCTCGACAAGACGCTCGACTCCACGCTGTTCGTGCCCTATACGGCCGATGCCCGTGCCCACTTGCGTCCGATTCGCTTCCGCGCTGATATCGCCAACGTCAACCGTTGCGTGGGCACCATCCTGGGTAACGCGGTGACCAAGGCACATCCCGAGGGCCTGCCCGCCGGCTCCATCACCATCGATTGCGATGGATCGGCCGGTCAGAGCTTTGGCGCCTTCCTGCCGCGCGGCATTACGCTCAACGTGTGCGGCGACGCCAACGACTACTTTGGCAAGGGCCTTTCAGGCGGCGAGGTGTCGGTGCGCCCCAACCCGCATGCGACCTACAAGTTCGACGAGAACATCATCGTGGGCAACGTTGCGTTCTTTGGTGCCACGAGCGGCCGCGGCTTCATTAACGGTCTGGCCGGCCAGCGCTTTGGCGTGCGCAACTCCGGTGCCACCGTGGTGGTCGAGGGCTGCGGCAACCATGGCTGCGAGTACATGACGGGTGGCCTGGCGCTCATCCTGGGCGAGGTCGGGCAGAACTTCGCTGCCGGCATGACGGGTGGCGTGGCCTACGTCTTTGACCAGTACGGCACGCTCGATGCCCGCGTGAACCACGAGAGCGTTGAGCTCAAGGCCCCGACTGCCGGCGAGCTGGCGCAGATTCGCGAGCTCATCCAGGAGCACGTGGACGCGACGCAGAGCCCGCGCGGCATCAAGCTGCTCTACAGCTTTGAGACGATGAGCAAGCACTTTGTGAAGGTCATTCCGACCGAGTACGAGCGTGTGCTGGCGATTGTCGCCGCCGCCGAGGCCGTCGGCAAGACGCATGCGCAGGCCGAGGAGCTGGCGTTTGACATTGTGACCGGTCGCGCGAGTGCCGCGGATGTCGCTCGCTTCGATGTGGCGGGTGGTGTCGCTGGTGCTGTGCCCGCCGCCAGCTCTGTTGCTTCGACCAAGAAGGAGGCGTAAGTGCCATGGGTAAGCCCGGTGCTTTTCTTGATATCGATCGCGTGACCCACGAGCTTCGCCCCGTGGAGGAGCGCAGCCGCGATTTCGATCCGCTGTACGTGGAGCTCGACGACGACGCGCGCCGCGCTCAGGCGAGCCGCTGCATGATGTGCGGCGTGGCGTTTTGCCAGATGGGCGCGAGCTTTGGCAAGGCACGTCCGAGCGGCTGCCCGCTGCACAATTTGATTCCCGAGTGGAACGAGCTGGTGTACCGCGGCCGCTGGGATGAGGCTGCCGAGCGCCTGTCGCTCACCTCGCCCATGCCCGAGTTCACGAGCCGCGTGTGCCCGGCGCTGTGCGAGGCCGCGTGCAACCTGGGCTCGGTCGACGGCCAACCCACGACGATTCACGATAACGAGCGTGCGATCAGCGACCATGAATGGGCAAACGGCGGCCCGCGCCGCTTTGAGCCGGCAGGGGAGGATGCGCCCACGGTCGCCGTGGTTGGTTCTGGACCGGCTGGTCTGGTGGCGGCATGGGAGCTTGCGCGTCGCGGCGCCCGCGTGACGGTGTTTGAGCGCGACGACCGCCCGGGCGGTCTGCTCATGTACGGCATTCCCAACATGAAGCTCGAGAAGTCTGTGGTCGAGCGTCGCGTTGCGCTCATGCGCGAGCTGGGTATTGTGTTCGAGCTGGGCGCCGACGTTACGAACCCTGCGGTAGCGGCCAAGCTCAATGGCTTTGACGCCGTTTTGGTGGCTGCCGGCGCTCGTGCACCCCGCGGTCTTTCGGCTACGAATGTGGATGCCCCGGGCGTGGTGTATGCCGTGGACTACCTGACGGCTTCGACCGTCTCGGTGCTCGATGGTGGTGAGCCCGCGGTGAACGCGCGTGGCCTGGACGTTGTGGTCATTGGCGGCGGCGATACCGGCAACGACTGCGTGGGCACCGCGGTGCGCCAGGGTGCGCGCAGTGTGCGCCAGTTTGAGTTCTTGCCGGCCGCGCCCGATAAGCGTGCGGCGAGCAACCCTTGGCCGCAGTGGCCCAACGTTAAGAAGACCGACTACGGTCAGCAGGAGGCTATCGCTGCCATGGGCGGCGAGATGCGTGCCTGGGGCGTGGATACGCTCGAGGTGCTGCTGGACAAGAAGGGCGCGGCAGCGGGCCTGCGCGTGGTCGATCTGGATTGGTCGGCCGGCAAGCCCGAACGCATCGCGGGCTCCGAGCACGAGGTGCCGGCCCAGCTGGTGCTCATCGCCTGTGGCTTTACGGGTCCGGAGCGCAGCGTGTTCGAAGCTGTCGGCGTACCTGTTGCCACGGCGGGCCGCCCGCTGCCTGTGATGGTCGCCGAGGGCTCGCATCTTGCGGCGCGTGTCGACGGCGTCGCCGCAGATGCCGCGCCGGTGTATGTGGCCGGCGACGCCCGCAACGGCAGCTCGCTCGTAGTGAGCGCCATGGCCGACGCCCTGGCCTGCGCTGCCGAAGTCGCCGAGGCGCTGGAGCTGTAAGGCGGCTGTCCACAGCTGAATCGTCAAGGGCTGTCCCCAACGGCCGGCCCAAAAGGAACGTCCCCAAGTGCCGGCAGCTGGGGGCGTTCCTTATGTGCCGGCATTCGGGGACACTCCTTGCGGGTTTGCGGGCGACTTTGTCATTTGTCGACGTACAAGTATTCATTCGTCGACGTTTGCGACTGTGGTGCTCTGCTGTTTCTGTGGTGGCAGCGGGCATCTGGCTCAAAATGGCGGGTCAGCTGTCTATATCTACCTGCCGTTTCTTTGCGGTGCGCATTTTCGGTCAAGCATCCCGTCAAGTGTTTGGTCGGCAGTTGGTTTGCAGCCGGAGGCCTATTTTGTCCGTGCTGACAGTGGCTGCCCACCCTCCTCGTAAGCTCAAATTGAGGTTCATCAGTTTGAGGAGGATGCCGTGACTGACCACGTTTTAGACCGAGCGCAGCTAGCCGAAGCCGTCGGCAACGATATTGCCGACATGGCCCATTTTTGGATGCTGCGGAAGTTCCAGTTTTTGGAGCCGGCGCGCGAACAGTTCGAGATCATTGTCGACCCGTGGCTCAGCTATTGCACCGAGCCTTCGCAAAACGAAATCATGGCCTACAACATGGCATTTACCGATTGGCTGCTCTTCGAGCGCCCCTATCGCCATGGCAAGACGCTGCTCGAGCTGTATGTTGAAGAGCCGCCGACATCGCTTTCGCCTGCCGCGCTCAAGCGGCTCGAGCAGGTACGCGACACGCAGTATTTCTCGCGCTTTGGCATTTTGGACAAGGATCCTGCGACTGGTATGGTCGCGCTGAAGGACACGCGCGCCGACCGTCGCTTTGATGTCTACGACCCGCATATCGTGCAAAAGGAGCATTGGAGCGACGGAGCGATTGCGGTGCGCCTCGCCTGCGTCGACGATGTCTGGCTGACGGCGGGACAGCTCTATCTGTACGACATCGCGCGCCTGAGTGACACGGCAGTCGATGGGCCGGGTGCGGTGCATCCGGAGGACCTGCAGGATGGCTTTGACACCTCGTGCATCAGTTTCTTCTTGCGCCTGGTCCGCGACATCATGGGCGCCCAGGGGCGCTACGTAAAGTCGCTCAACATCTACGAGCAGGAGTGGGAGTAGGGGATGTGGCTGGTGTCGCCCTGCTGCCCTGACTTTGTCTCAATCTGTAACGTTTGGCGGCTGTTTGGGCCCGTAACTGTTACAGATCGAGACATTCCCCTGATGTTGCTGGGGTGGGGCTGCAACGTATTCCGTCCCCCCCACATCCCCTCTTCCCTCCGTTAACCGATATGTCCGCAGCAATCCTGCCGCGCTGGATAATAATGGACAGATGTTCAAGTTTTCTGAGGGGGAGGAGCTCGATATGGCGTCTGCCGATCGTTCTACGGTGTTTATCAATGCGACCATTCTGGATGGTTCGGAGCATATGGAGCCGCAACCCGATATGGCCGTGGCCGTTGAGCGCGGTGTCATCACATGGATGGGGCCGAGTGCTGTGGCGCAGGCGCCCGCGGGTGCCGAGGTTATCGACCTGGGTGGTGCGTATCTCATGCCCGGTCTCATCAATATGCACGTGCACCTGTGCGGCTCGGGCAAGCCTGTCTCGGCCGGCGATGCGGGCGCGCTGATGAAGAAGCTCGATAATCCCGTGGGCCGCACCATCGTCCGCCGCATCCTCAAAGGCAGTGCCCGGCAGCAGCTAGCAAGCGGCGTGACCACGGTGCGCGGCGCGGGCGACCCGCTGTTTGCCGATCTGGCCGTGCGCGATGCTATCGATGCCGGCAAGTATCAGGGTCCTCGCCTGGTGGCGCCGGGAACGGGCATCACGGTGCCGGGCGGCCATGGTGCGGGCCTGTTCGCCCAGGTGGCCAACAGTCCCGCCGAGGCAGCCGAACAGGTGCGCGACCTGTATGCGCGTGGTGCCGACGTCATTAAGCTGTTCGTGACGGGCGGCGTGTTCGATGCGACCGAGGTGGGCGAGCCGGGCGTGCTGCGTATGCCAGTGGAGGTTGCCGCGGCGGCATGCAAGGCGGCGCACGATATGGGCCTTCCGGTTATGGCCCATGTCGAGAGTACCGAGGGCGTGAAGGCCGCGCTTGAGGCCGGCGTTGACACGATTGAGCACGGCGCTCCGTTGACACCCGAAATCTTGGAGCTGTACCGTGGCGCCGCGGGCACGCAGCTCGAGGGGCGTGCTCCGAGTGTGACCTGCACTATCAGCCCGGCGCTGCCGTTTGTATTGCTCGACCCGGAAAAGACCCATTCTACCGATACGCAAAAGAAGAACGGCGACATCGTGTGCTCGGGCATCATCGAGAGCGCCCGTGCCGCACTGGAAGCTGGCGTTAAGGTGGGCCTTGGCACGGACTCAAGCTGCCCGTTCGTGACGCAGTATGACATGTGGCGCGAGGTCGCCTATTTTGCCAAGTATGTCGACGTGAGCAACGCCTTCGCACTGCATACAGCCACGCAGGTTAATGCCGAGCTGCTGGGGCTGGGCGGCGATACTGGCGCGATCGAGTGCGGCAAGGCTGCCGATATCTTGGTAACGCGCGAGAATCCTCTCGATAATCTGTGCGCTCTGCGTGAGCCGATACATGTGATGTGTCGCGGTGATCTGGTACGCAAGCTCAAGGTGAAGCGTATTCCCGAGGTGGACGCCGAGCTCGACGCGATTATGGCCATGCCGGCTGAGGCGCTGGCCGAGGAGCTTGCCCGCGACGGCGTGGCGTAAGCGCGCGATATGGCGATGCGAAAAAGGGACAATCCTTTTGTCATAATCAGAAAAAGCCGAGGTCCCGGTGCGAGGCCTCGGCTTTTATTTGTCCTATGGTGTAGCGGCTATGAGCGCGTCTCCATCTTGGCGTGGCACTTGGGGCAGGTGACGCGAATCTTGCCCTTGCCCTTGGGGACGGAGAGCATCTGGCCGCAGTTGGGGCACTTGAGGTATGCCGTGGTCTTGCGACCCTTCCACATCTTCTTGGCTGTGCGCTTGGCGCGCTCAAAGTCTTCCTTGCTCGTTCCGGCTGCGCGTGAGGTGCTGGCCGCTGCGGCGCCGGCGCCCAAGCTGGCGACAAACTTGCCCAAGCCGGGAACATTGGCGGTCGCGGCGACAAAGGCCTCGTTCTCCTTGTGACGTGCGTCGATATTTTTGGACAGGCCGCGCAGCACGCCAATCACGATTACGGCGATGGCAATCCAGCTGAGCCACTGGATGCGGGCTATCGATCCGATCATGGCGATGATAATGCCTGCGAAGCCCATCACGATGGTGAGTTCGTCAGCGCCATTGCGGCCCTTCATAAAGTCATTCATGCAAATTGCCTTTCATTCGATATGCCGCACGCCTTTATACCCGATTTAGAGCAAGGGGGACAGGTTAATCTGCACCAATGTGGTGCAAACGTACCTGTCCCCAATGCCCCAATTACTTGGAGAGTTTGT
The DNA here is from genome assembly GCA_900540995.1 of uncultured Collinsella sp. GTDB lineage: Bacteria > Actinomycetota > Coriobacteriia > Coriobacteriales > Coriobacteriaceae > Collinsella. Next base: position 38,236 of record UQHO01000015.1, read on the forward strand.
CGACGACGCGTTCGATTTCGGCGAGTTTGGCGGCTTTGAGGTCTTCGTCGCCCGATTCGATTGCCGAAGTCACGCAGCCCTCGATATGCGCCTTGAGCACGTCGGCGTTAATGCGCGCGAGGAGCGCCTGTGTTGCCACGAGCTGCGTGGAGATGTCGACGCAATAGCGGTCCTCATCGACCATCCGCAAGATGCCGTCGATCTGGCCGCGTGCCGTTTTGAGCATGCGGGTCACCGATTTGTGGTCTGCCATCATGGCGGGTCCTCGTTTCTGGTCGATCTTCCGGATGTCCCCGTCAGTTGCGGTGAAATACGGACTGTTTAAGGGCCTAGGGCGGCTCAACAGTCCGTATTTCACCGCAACTTCTGAGGGGGCAGGTGGCGCCTGCTACGCGGCGGTTACGGACAGGGCATGGAATTTCTCGCCGGCGCCCTCGACGGCGGCGGCGAGCTGCTCGGCGGTCACGGTGTCGGCGCACTCTACCTGGACGGTCTGGGTCTCGTGATCGGCATCGGCGTCGGTCACGCCGGCAACGTTGAGCAGCGCGGTCTCGACGGTGGCATCGCAATGGCCGCACATGAGGCCGGAAGTCTTGATTGTGAAACGCATGGATATTCCTCTCTGTTGTGTCGGCTTTCCCAGGCACCCGACCTTGACCTTCAAGCCGTCGCTCGCGTACCAAAGTACGCGTCGCTCCTCTTTCAGGTCAATCTCGGGCACCTGGAAAACCCGTTCTAAATGGACTTAATGGTGAGCTTATTTTGCCACTTTTGGCTTAAAGGATTTTAAGCGCAGCGCATTGCTTACGACGCACACGCTCGACAGGCTCATGGCCGCGGCGCCAAACATCGGCGAGAGTTGCCAACCGGTGAGGGGGAAGAACACACCCGCCGCCAGCGGAATGCCGATGCCGTTGTAGAACAGCGCCCAGAACAGGTCCTGCTTGATGTTGCGGATCGTGGCGCGCGAAAGCTCGATGGCGCGGGCGACATCCATGAGGTCGCTGCGCATGAGTACCACGTCGGCGCCCTCCTTGGCGATGTCGGCGCCGGTGCCGATAGCGAGGCCCACGTCGGCGCGCGCCAGGGCGGGTGAGTCGTTGATGCCGTCGCCCACCATGGCGACCTTGCTGCCCGCATCCTGCAGCTCGCGTACGTGGTGCTCCTTGTCGGCGGGGAGGACGTCGGCGATGACCTGTTCGCTGCTCAGCCCCACGCGGCGGGCGATTGCTTCGGCCGTCACACGGTTATCGCCGGTGAGCATGCGCACGTCGACGCCGAGCTTGCGGAGCGCGGCGATGGCCTCGGCGCTCGTCTCTTTGACCTCGTCGGCCACGGCGATGGTACCGGCAAGCTCGCCGTTCTTGGCAAAGAACAGCGGCGTCTTGCCCTCGGCGGCAAATTGCTCGGCAAGATCCGCGGGCACGGTAACGCCCAGCTCGTCCATCAGGCGTACGTTGCCGGCTGCAATGGCGTTTTGCCCTTCGCGCGCCGTAACGCCTCGTCCGGGCACGGCCGCAAAGTCCTCGACCATGCGCGCGACGATCCCGCGTGTCTCGCACTCGGCCATAATCGCCTCGGCCAGCGGGTGCTCACTTGAGCGCTCCAGCGCAGCGGCCAGCTTGAGCAGCGCCTTTTTGCTCATGGCGGGCGAGTCGTCGGCGGCCCGTCGCCGTGCCCGCGGATTGTGGCGGGGGGGGGGTGGGCGGCGGCGCTTTTGGCCACTACGATATCGGTCACGGCAGGCTTGCCGCGGGTGACCGTGCCCGTCTTATCGAGCACCACGGTGCCCACGCTGCGCAGGTTCTCCAGCGCCTCGGCACTCTTAAACAGAATGCCCATCTCGGCGCCCTTGCCGGTGCCGACCATAATGGCGACGGGCGTGGCCAGGCCCAGCGCGCACGGGCAGCTGATCACCAGCACGGCGACGGCGGAGGTGAGCGCTTCGTTGACGCTTTCGGTCAGTGCCATCCACACCAAGAAGGTCACGGCCGAGATCACGAACACCACGGGCACAAACACGCCGGCGACCTTGTCGGCCAGTCGAGCAATGGGCGCCTTGGTGGCGTTGGCGTCCTCGACGAGCTGGACAATCTTGGCGAGCGACGTGTCGGCGCCCACGCGTGTGGCGCGGAAGGTAAACGAGCCGGTGCGGTTGACAGTGGCGGCGTTGACGGTGTCGCCGGCGGTCTTTTCCACGGGGATGGACTCGCCGGTCAGCGCGCTCTCGTCCACGGCCGAGCTGCCCTCGAGCACCACGCCATCGACGGGGATGGACTCGCCGGGGCGCACGCGCAGGACCTGGCCGGGAAGGATACTGTCGACGTCGACGGTGGCCTCGCTGCCGTCCTCTGCCACGACGGTCGCGGTCTTGGGCGCCAGGTCGATCAGCGCCTCGATGGTGCCGCCGGTCTTGGACTTGCTGCGCGTCTCGAGGTATTTGCCCACGGTGACCAGCGACAGGATCGTGCCCGCACTCTCAAAATACAGATTGTCCATGCCCGTCATCATGGTCTCGTGGACCTGACCCGCGGCTAATTGGTCGGCCATGATGAACATGGCGTAGAGCGACCAGGCGATGGAGGCGGTGGCGCCCACGGCAATAAGGGCGTCCATAGTAGGCGCGCCGTGCGCGAGTGATTTAAACCCGTTGATAAAGTACGCGTCGTTGACGTAGACGATGGGAATGAGCAGGACGAGCTCGGTGAGCGCGAGCGTCATGCTGTGGGTGTGGTCGGTGAAGATGCCGGGCAGCGGCCAGCCGAGCATGTGCCCCATGCCTATGTAGAACAGTGGGACAAGGAATACGATCGAGACGATGAGGCGGGTGCGCATGGCAGAGGCGGCGGCCTCCAACTTTTTGGTCGGCGACTCCATATGGGTGACGCCAGACCTGGCCTGCGAGCTGCCGCTTTGGACAGCGTCGGTGCCCGTGCTGATGGGCGAGGCCGAGTAGCCAGCGCGATCGACAGCGGTGCAGATATCGTCGGGGGAGACCTGCGCAGGGTCGTAGTCCACCAGCATAGAGCCGGCGAGCAGATTGACCGCGACGCTCTCGACGCCGTCGAGCTTGCTGACGGCACGGTCCACGTGCGCTTGGCACGCGGCGCACGTCATGCCGCCCACGTCAAACTTATCTTGAGCCATGGCTTCTCCTTTCTGTGACGTAGTGTCGGAAATGTTAACCTGCCGATACTATACACCCATACCCCCTGGGGGTGTCCAGTACAGAAAGAAATGTATGAGATTTCGTTACAGATGAGGATGGATGGTTGGCCGATGGACCGTCCCAACCAATCATCTCAATCTGTAACATCTAGCAGGGAAAATGACCTCTAACTGTTACAGATCGAGACAATTGCCGGGGAGGGGTCCCGTTGCGGCAAGACGCTCGCCGCCTAGATACAGAACCCGGGGATCACACAGGTTAGCTTGTTTGGCTTTTCCGCAGGCGTTGCGTACGTAAAGACGTCGCCGTCGTGTCCCACGCGGTTCATATAGAGCGTGCCTTCGCTCTCCGATGTGTCGGGGCTCACCGTGCGCTCCCACCAGCAGGTGTCCTTGCCCTTCCACTGGCGGACCATCGTCTCGTTCGTGGAATACGGGCTTACCTTGAGCTCGCGGAAGAGCTGATACTCCTTGCCCTCGCCGTTGTAGATGTCTGCCAGGTAGTGATAGTCCTCGGTAAACGAATCGGGCGGTTGCGTACCGCACAGCTCGACCATGGCGGGCAGCCAAAGGGTTGCGGGCAACTCGCTCAGGCACGATGCGCTGTTGGCGGCGCCCACATTGTTCGAGACCTTCTTGACACCTTTAATGAGCGCGCGCAACTCGTTGGGCAGCAGCTTAAGGCCGTCGCCGTTGAGCCACTCCCGCAGCTCGCAATCTGCCCAGCCGGCGCTCGGCGGTTCAGCCGCAGCGTTGCGCTCGGCAATACCCGCGTCGAACATAAACGTCAACCCGGCCTTGCCCGTCCCGTCCAGAAGCTCATCGTGGCGGATGCCCACAAGCTGCGCGCCAACCTGCAGCCCGTTGGTGAGCGTGATACGCTTGGTACACGGATAGGGGATATGCCCATCGGCATCGAGCAGGTGATAGCGCTTGGCAATCTCGCGTGCCTCGCTACGGGTCTCGGCGGCCTTAATCTTGAGCGAAATCTCCTGCAGCTGATCCCAAGTGTAGTCGTCAAGCGAACCGCGGATGCCGTCCAGGTAGTCGGGGATGCCAAAGCCATGGGTCGCCGCCCCAATGACGCTGAGCCCCGCAACGGCTGCAACGACGCCACCGATAATAAAGCGGCGGCGGGTCATGGCATCGTGCCGGGCCTGCTCCAGGATCTCTCGCGCGCGCTCGCCGGCGACGTCGACCTTAAGGTGCGTGCCAGAATCGATATCAATCGCGGCCTCGTCTCCTGTGCCTTCGCGGCCCTCGGATTCGGCATCGGTGAGGTATGCCGAGAGCACCTCGAGCATCTGCTGCTCGGTGGGACGATCGCACTGCTCGACTGAGAGACCCTTCATGATGATTTGGACGAGCGCTTCATCGCCCTCGCAGCGCGGCTCGAGCGGCGCCGGCTTGGTCTTGGTCTTTACGAGATAGAACGAGCCGGTTGCAGCGGCGTCCGTCGACTCAAAGTCAAACGGTTTGCGACTGCTGTAGAGCTGGTACAGAATGCTCGAAAGCGCATAGACGTCGATCGCGGGCGAACGGCGAAGGGCCGCGATGCCTTCGATATCCTGCGTGAGCATCTCGGGCGCGGCGTATGCGGGTGTGGCAAAGCGCCAGATGTCGGCGCGCCGGGTGATCGTGTCGTCGCCGAGAGCCATGGTCGCGGAGCCCATGTCGATGAGGCAGGGGTCAAAGGAACAATCGGCAATCTGCTGCTCGAGTGTTCGGCTGGTGGTGCGGAACATGATATTGGCAGGCGATAGGTCGCGATGGATGACCGGATTCACGAGGCCTTGGGTCATCAAGAGCGCACGAAGCACGGCGTTTCCGACGGCGGCGACCATCTGGGTGGTCAGCCCGCCCGAGGCGTCGTGCGGAAGCAGGGGCAGCGCCTGCTTGAGCGAGGTGCCCTCGACCCACTCCATGAGGATGAGAGGGTCATCCTCGCACGATCCGTAGCCATAGACGCGCGGAAATCCGCGCAGGTGCGAGACGGTACACAGATGACGGTACTCCTCGAACAGCGCGGCGGTGCTGGCCAGGTGCGCTGCCGATTGCTCGGCGGAGCGGTCGGGGGCTTGGCCGGAAAGGATGGCATTGTCCTTGAGTAGCTTGACGGCAAAGACCTCGCCGCTCGTGTTGGTCGCGCGCAGCACGTGCCCGATGTTGCCGTTGTTGCGGTGGGCCGTCTGGAGAATAAGCGTCATAAACCGACGCTTGGCGTCGTCCTCGGCGCTGGGGTCGACCGCCACGGCGGTATCGAACGTATCGAGACGGACGAGTTTGTCGCCATAGGCGCTATCGGTAGTATCCATGGCGTTCCTTTGTCTGGCATGGGTTGCCGCACGTTTACGCGAGCAGTGCGGATATCGGTAAAGTACCATGATAGCCGCACTGCCCACGTATGCCGCTGAGCATTGTCGTTTACGACGCAGAAGGTAGAAGACGAAAGACGGACGGCGACCGTCTTTCGATCGCCGTCCGCGCTAGTCCACAATGACAAGGAATGTCGTGTAGAGACCCAGATGGAGCCTGTCGCTGTTTTCGATTTCCACTGGGGGATAGATCTTGCCGGGCTCGCGTAGGTCGCGCGGCGGCTCGATTACGATATCGCCGTCGCCCGCGCCCGATTCGAGCACCGTGCCGTTGGTCGATCCAAGGCCCTGGGCGTACCAGTGCTCACCCTCAAGCCAAATGCGAAGATGTTCGCGCGATGCGTCGGCGCCCACATCGGTGATGCTGGGCGAGGTTTTGGGCAAGGATCCAATTACCGTGCCACGCGGATCGCGTGTGAGGGGATGGATTTGCATGTCGACGCAGTTGTCGGCATGTGTCCTGAGCAGACCGAGGTTGGGAGCGACGGCGTGCGGCTGATCCAGACTGCCCATAAAGCCACGTCCGACGGTAGTTTCGGTGGTGCCAAAGTGCCCACCCGTCTTGCTGTCGCAAAAGCGCTCGACGGTGGCCACGCCCTGAACGGGATCGGCGAGCGCCCCCGTTGCCACAAAGAGCATAAGGTAAAGCGTGCTTTTCTCACGCACGGCATTGCCGTCAAAGTTGTCGATGCGATTGAGGGCATTTGCATATAGGCGGCTGTCCAGCTTGTAGCTGGCGAGAGCCGACATCATTTCGTTGGCGGCCGGACCGCGATAGTGCTCGGCGATTGCCCGATAGGCGGACTCGCCGCCGCCGAGCTTGCTGCAGATTGCCGCGGAAAGGTTGAGCGTGGTGACGGTAAAGTCGCTGTAGATGGCGGGCGCGCACTGGTCAGGCTTGCGATGGACGATGTAACGGGTGAGATACGAGCGGTTGGAAGAGCATTTCTCGAGCAGGGTACTGCCGAGATAAGAGTTTCCATTGATGAGCATTCGGGCGATCTCGAGATGTTTAAGACCGCCGAACGAGCGGATATCGTTATAGAGGACCGAGCAAGGCGTCTCTGCTGCCACGGATACCTCCTTTGATTGCTTCCTAGCCAATATGGCGATAGGAATTAATGGCTCCCGGTGGGCGACGTATTAAATGGCTGCGCAATATACAGCGTAACCAAAGCAACATTATAGGCCACATGTTCGAAATTGCAGGAAGACTGAGAGATTTGGTTTGGACTGGACGGAAATCCCCCTCTGTCTTGTTCTGTAACATTTGGACCCGGTTTTGCCCTGCATCTGTTACAGATTGAGACAATCGGCCAGGCCCGCCCCGTCCGCCTCGTCATCTGTGGTTTACGTGGGGGCATACGGAGTGCGGGTATACTAACCGGCGGCGAATCTGCTCCATCGCTTAGAGCTGCTGCGTCTGGACGGCGCGTGATAGGGCTGCCAAAGCGATCGCCAGCGTGCTGAGCAACGTCCTCTCTGTGCGCACCTGTTTTTGTATGTATTAGCGCACTACCAAGCACGCCCGCGCGGCCGCATGCCGTGCCCATTGCGCGTGCAGATAAGGAACAACAACATATGCGTAATTCTGTATCCGACGTCACGGACGCCGAGATTCTGGACGAGGCCCGCGAGGCCATGACCCAGGCTGCCTTCGATGCCGCCGATGAGGCCAATGCTGCCCAGACCGTCGAGTCCGCTACCGAGAGCCTGCCCGCCTTTGACGAGCTGGGCCTTTCGGACGAGATGCTTCGTGCTATCGAGAACCTAGGCTACACGGCGCCCACGCCTGTCCAGGCTGGCTCGATCCCCGTGGTGCTCGAGGGCCGCGACCTGCTTGCCGCTGCTCAGACCGGCACCGGCAAGACGGCCGCCTTCTTGCTGCCGACCATGAACAACCTGGAGCACATCGCTCCGCCCAAGCCCGTGCGCGAGCGTGGCGGTCGCAACCGCCGTCGCGGCGCCAAGAAGCCCGAGGGCAACGGTCGCGGTCCCTTGATGCTCGTCATCACCCCCACGCGCGAGCTTGCCCAGCAGATCGACGAGGTCGCGAGCAAGATTGCCGACGTCACTGGCCATGTCGCCGTGACCGTCGTGGGCGGCGTGAGCTACAAGCCGCAGACCGCGGCGCTCAAGTACGGCTGTGACATCCTGGTCGCTACGCCGGGCCGTCTGGTTGACCTGATCGAGCAGGGCGCCTGCCACCTGGACGAGGTCAAGGTGCTGGTGCTGGACGAGGCCGACCGCATGCTCGACATGGGCTTTTTGCCCGCCGTCTGCCGCATTGTGCGCGAGACGCCGGCCGAGCGTCAGACGCTGCTGTTCTCGGCCACGCTCGACGAGGAGGCCGTGGGCGAGATCACCGACCTGGTGAGCGACCCGGCACGCGTGGAGATCGCGCCCGCCACGTCGACCGCCGACACCGTCGACCAGTTTGTATTCCCGGTGTCCATCGAGGCCAAGAACAATCTGCTGCCCGAGTTCCTCAAGAAGGAGGGCCCGGAGCGCACCATCGTCTTTATGCGCACCAAGCACCGCGCCGACAGCTGCTGCCGTCGTCTGGAGCGCAAGGGCATCAAGGCCGCCGCGATTCACGGCAACCGCAGCCAGGCTCAGCGCGAGCGTGCCCTTTCGGCCTTCCGCGACGGTACCGTCGACGTGTTGGTGGCAACCGACGTGCTCGCCCGCGGCATCGACATCAGCGACGTGCGCTACGTCGTGAACTTTGACGTGCCGGCCGAGCCGACCGACTACATCCACCGTATTGGCCGTACGGGCCGCGCCGGCGAGCTGGGCTGGGCCATCACGTTTGTGACCGAGCAGGATGTCGATGAGTTCTACGAGATCGAGAAGCTCATGGACAAGACCGCCGACATCTACGAGGCCGGCGACCTGCATGTGGGCCCCAATCCGCCCGCGGTTGACCCCGAGCGCGATCCTGCGGCCTTTAAGGTGAAGAAGAAGACCAAGCGCGGCAAGTCCAAGAGCAAGAAGAAGCTTGAGCAGGCGCGTCGCGACGGCAAACGCAACGGCGACGATTACGGTGATGTGGCCGGTCGTTCCAACCGCGGTCGAGACGAGCGTCGCGGCGACGGTGAGCGTCCGAGCCGTCCCAAGCGCGGCGGCAAGACCCGCGTGCGCGAGGGCGTTCAGGCTCGCGTGGACGAGGCTGTGGAGAGCGTGGCCCGCGAGGTGGCTGCCGAGGAGCGCGGCGGTGCTGGTGTCGTTGAGCAGGCCCCGCGCGGCAACCGTGCCGAGCGCCGTGCCAAGCAGTTCCAGGGCGAGGCGCAT
>UQHO01000016.1 GCA_900540995.1 uncultured Collinsella sp.
TCCGGTCCGACCGGGCCGCGCGGCAAGGAGATATATTGCCAGACCGGAGGGGCCCTGTGGGACGTCAATTCCACTCTTCACAAGTCCTACACAACATATTGCTTTCTATAGGTAATAGAAAGACTGGTGCGGATCTTCCGCACGTATCAGATGATGACCCTTTGGTTCAGGAATATATAGAGATCGGTCACTTATAAGTGTTTATCTACCCGCGCTTTTAGCAATGTAAACCGCGCTTCAGATAAAAAGAGGGAGCGCCGCGCACAACGCGACACTCCCCTAGCGATTCAAGAGAATCTATTAGGCCTCGAGAGCCTTCTTGGCGATGGCGGCCAGCTCGTTGAAGGACTCGATGTCCTCGTAAGCCATCTGAGCCAGGACCTTGCGGTCGAGCTCGATGCCGGCAACCTTCAGGCCGTGCATGAACTGAGAGTAAGAGATGTCGTTCAGACGAGCAGCAGCGTTGATACGAGTAATCCAGAGAGAACGGATCTCGCGCTTCTTGTTGCGGCGATCACGATACTGATACTGCAGAGAGTGCTGGACCTGCTCTTTAGCATGCTTGTAAGTACGCGAAGCGGCACCGTAGTAACCCTTCGCACGGTGCATAACGGTACGGCGCTTCTTCTTGGCGGCAACAGCGCGCTTAATACGTGCCATGTTCTATCAACTCCTAGACGGTAAAACGAAAAACGGGAACGCGAACTTAGGCGAGACGCGACTTGATAACCTTGCGGTCGGCAGCGGCGATCTCGGTCTCCTGACGGAAGCCACGCTTACGCTTGGTGGACTTCTTGCTCAGGATGTGGCTCTTGAAAGCCTTGGCGCGCATAAGCTTGCCGGTACCAGTCTTGCGGAAACGCTTCTTGGTGCCGCTGTGGGACTTCATCTTAGGCATGAAATACTCCTTAATCGGTTACAGAACACTAGTTACTTGGTATCGCTTGCCGCTTTATCCTCATCGAAGGCGCCCTTAATCGGGGCGAGCAGCATAAGCATGTTACGGCCTTCCATCTTAGGCTTGGACTCGACCGTAGCGTAAGGCTTGAGATCCTCGGCGAGACGCTCGAGAACGTTAAGGCCCTGCTCCGGGTGAGCCATCTCACGGCCGCGGAACATGATGGTGATCTTAACGCGTGCGCCCTTCTTGAGGAAACGCAGAACGTGGCCCTTCTTGGTCTCGTAGTCGCCAACGTCGATCTTGGGTCGGAACTTCATTTCCTTGACCTCGACCTTGGACTGGTTCTTACGAGCAGCCTTGGCCTTCATGGCCTGCTGGTACTTGAACTTACCGTAGTCCATGACCTTGCAGACCGGCGGCTCCGCGTTGGGAGCGATCTCGACCAGGTCGAGACCCTGATCGTCGGCGACGCGCTGGGCATCGCGGATGGCGAACAGGCCGAGCTGAGAGCCATCGACGCCAATCAAACGACACGAAGATGCAGTGATCTCGTCGTTGATGCGGGTGTCATCAGACTTAGCTATTTTCCCTACCTCCATTCATAAAAAAATAACCCGGCGCTTCTCAGCAACCAGGTCGTACACATAGACTTCCTCGATTTGAGGAAGGGAATCTAAGTTGTATGACCAGTCAGCTGCTCATTGGCGCCAAAAGGTGGGAACCCTCAGGTTCCTCTTTAGGGCATTGCGGGAACAACGCCTTGCGAATAATAACACGTACAGCACGTTATCACATTACGTACACGAAAAAGGGGCCTTGACCCCCTTGAACACTCGCTTGTATGTATGGTGCCCGAGGCGAGACTCGAAGGGCCTTCGCTTCGCGAAGCTCCAGGCTTCGGGCGCGTGGCGCCCTCGCCACGCTCCGCTACAAACAGGCCACAAGCCTGTTTGCTTAACGCTTCGCGCGCTCACGCGAGTTCGACACGAAAAAGGGGGCCTAGGCCCCCTTGAACGCTCACTTGCATGTATGGTGCCCGAGGCGAGACTCGAACTCGCACGTTGTTGCCAACGGTGGATTTTGAGTCCACTGCGTCTGCCAATTCCGCCACTCGGGCACGTAATGCGTGAGTTAGTTTATCACAGCTTTCTACCGATTAGTCCGAAAATGGAACTTCGAGCATTTTCATGAGTTCGACCGTACGGAGCATCTCGCGCTGACGGCATCCACGACCTTCGACCGAAGCCTCACCCATCTGGTTATCGTAAGGGTCCTCGCGCATGCCGTCGAAAGAGGGCTCAAACTCTGCCTGGAATCGATCGTTGGCCACCATACGCCACGGATCGAGATTGCCAAAGTAGTGACGGCGGCGCCACTCCTCCCCCATCCTGCGAGCAGAAGATCCAAATGACACGTCGGCGTTGAGCCAACCGGTCTGCGGCGTATAGAACTCTGCCCAGTCGTGCGACCCCACCGAATCGGGCGCAACATACAGGCCGCTCTGCCAACGGGCAGGCACGCCCGCGATACGGCACATGGTGATAAACGTGAGCGCCATAACGCCGCAATCGCCGCGGAGCGAATGCGCACAGTCATCGGCAATAGATCCCAAAAGCAAGTACGGCGGTTGATAGCGATAGTCGACATACTGCGTCAGATAATCATAGATAGCACGGGCGCGATCGAGCGGATCCTCGAGTCCGCCAACAACACTGGCCGTCAGCTGCTGCAGGTACGGCGTAAATGCAATGTGCGGACGGTCCTCGGAAATATCCTCGGGCAGAGGCGCGTCCATACGCGGATGAACCGGAAGTGCGCCACCGTAGACATCACAATAAGCAGCATCGATGTGATAACGATAGGTCACCGAGAATGAGCGTTCACTCGAAGAAGACCACGAGGCGGTACGTGCCGAAGCGTTCGCGGGAGCAACAGCACCCTCCGGCGTCATGTCGAGAATCTCGACCCGAGACTGCTGGCGGCAGGTGGCGGCAACGGGAAGCCAAGCGCGAACGGTCTCCCCCTCTAGAGCGCCGGGGACAGACACAGATGCTTTAAGCGTAATGACGCGAGCCAATCCGTTTTGCGACTCCATCTCCTTGAGCATCTCGTTGCGCAGTGCAATTCCGTCCGTAGGATCGGGACGCATGCCGGGGACCTCTTTGGGATATACGCGAAGCGAATCGAGGAAGTTGTCGAGAACGAACAGCTCGCCATCGATAAAGCGCCAGTCAATACGCTTACGGTCAATCAGATCGTCAAACTGCACCTCGGTAAACTCAGGCCACTCCTCGCGAATCATCGCAATAGCTCGATCGCGCGACACCGAAAAATGAAGCGGCGTCTCAAGCATGCGATACCGCTCGGCACGAACGCAGGCAGCAAGCGAGGGATCGGGATCTTGGGCAAGTAGGCGGTCGCAAGCCTCAATAGCCTGCGAAAGATACCCCGCGTCCTTTAAACGCAGGATCTCGGGTGGCAAGCCAATATCTAGAAAACGGAAGTCATCATTGCAAACATCAACAGAGCAACCAACCGGCCCCTCGTCAATAACCTTCCCATCCGAAGGCAGCACATTAATAACAGCCATACCAAACTCCAAGTCATTAGAACTCTTGAAGCCCATTGTAGCGAGATAAAAAAGAAAGCCCCAACAAGGGAGCCATCAACACCGCCGAGCGGTAGTCAAAAAATGAATTCAGCCCAGTAACCCTGTAGCGAGTTAACGAAGGAGGCCCCGTTCACCCGAAGCTTTTCCCATTGCGCGACTTCTGGCAAAGCCAGGTGAGCGCAAGGGAAAAGCGTAGGGTGAACGGGGCCTCCGACGGGAAAGTTAAACCGCTACTTACGCCTTGTTGACGGAGCCAAACTCCTCCATGAGCTCCTTGGTGCGGGCAACGATGTTGTCGCGACCAGGCTTGAGGAGCTTGCGGGGGTCAAAGCCCTTGCCCTGCTGATCCTTGCCGGCCTCGATGTACTCGCGAACGCCCTTGGCGAAGACGAGCTGCAGGTCGGTGTTGACGTTGATCTTGGAGATGCCCAGGGAGATGGCCTTCTTGATCTGATCCTCGGGGATGCCGGTGCCACCGTGCAGAACGAGGGGCAGGTCGCCGGTCTGAGCCTTGATCTCACCAAGACGCTCGAAGGAAAGGCCGGCCCAGTCGGCGGGGTACACGCCGTGGATGTTGCCGATGCCGCAGGCGAGGAAGTCGACGCCCAGGTCGGCAATCTGCTTGCACTCAGCGGGGTCAGCGAGCTCGCCGTTGGAGGTCACGCCGTCCTCGGTGCCGCCGATGCCGCCAACCTCGGCCTCGATGGACATGCCCTTGGAGTGGGCAAGCTCAACGAGCTCCTTGGTGCGGTCGAGGTTAAGCTGGAAGGTCTCCTCGTGAGAGCCGTCATACATGATGGACGTGAAGCCGGCCTCGATGCACTTGAAGCAGTCCTCGTAAGAACCGTGATCGAGGTGAAGGGCGACGGGAACGGTAACGCCCGTGGCCTCGACGGCAGCCTTGACCATGTCGGCGCAGACCTTGAAACCGCCCATCCACTTAGCGGCACCGGCGGTGCACTGAAGGATCAGCGGAGACTTGGCCTCCTCGGCGGCCTGGAGAATAGCCAGGGTCCACTCGAGATTGTTGGTGTTGAAGGCACCGAGAGCGTACTTGCCGGCCTCGGCCTTCTTGAGCATGTCTGCTGCGTTGACGAGCATAAAAGAAACCTCCTGTAAGGTTGCTCCGATAACGCCTGAGATTTTACCACGGCGCACCCGAGCATAAACGTTCGTTTGTTCACGAATATCGTCCAAACAGACTTTTTTGACCGTTTGCCGTACGGAATCGACCCGTTGGGGAAAAATAGCTTGACGTTTGGACGCTTCTCGTGCTTCAAAAGCCGACTATTAAGCTAAATCTGCATGAAAGGGTTCTGCATGAGCTCGCGTGCCATGGTGGTCGAATCGCCATGGCCGGTTAGGCAAACGGTATCGGGCGGGAGAAGCCGGGCGAGCTTGGAGAGCGAGCGCAGAATTGCCGCCTCGTCTCCTCCAGAAAGATCGGTGCGGCCGTGCCCACCCGGAAACAGGGTGTCGCCCACAAAGGCAATGTTCCCCTGCTCGGTGGCAGCAAACAAGACGATCCCGCCCGGCGTATGCCCTGGCGTCTCGATCACCTGCAGGTAGATATCGCCCACCTCGATAGCATCTCCCTCGGCGAGCAGGCGCGTCGGCTCCCCGGGGTCAGGCGTCTCAATGCCCCACATAGCTCGCTGTTCCTCGATGTTCGCATGCGGCACCGCCACATCCTTAGCACACAGCTCATACTGGCAGCCCTCGCCAACGGTGGTTCGCACGCCTGCAACACCACCAACATGATCGGCATGGCCATGAGTGCATACGGCGCCAAACACGCGTACGCCGGGATGCTCGGCTCGGATATGCTCCATCAAGCGCTCTCCTTCCCATGCGGGGTCGATAATCACGCACTCATTGTCCGAAATAACAGCATAGCTATTGGTCTGAATGGGACCGTTTACGAGCGTCTCGATCTTGACCGATCCCTTGGGAGTTAAATCCAAGGACACAGCACTCATGTCCCTCTCCTCTCTATAGAACTCGAGGCATCAAACGATGCCTCGAGTGTAGCGAATATCGATAATGTGGCACGTTCGTCGCGACTAAACGCGGCGCTTAAGCTGGGCTCCACCCTCACCGGGCATCAGGCGGCGCGCGTCGTAGACCGAGTCAACGCTGCTGATGGAGGCCAGCAGCGGATCCAGACCACTCGCGTCCGAGATCTCGACCATAAAGCGCAGGGTTGCAATACCCTCGCGGTTGGTCGACGTGGCGGCAGAAAGGATATTGCCGCCCGCATCGCCAATGGCAATGGTGACATCCTTGAGAAGGCCCATGCGGTCCAGGCACTCGACCACGATCTCGACCTGGAAGAGGGTGTCGGCAGCGCCGTCCCACTCCACTTCGATCATGCGCTCGGGATGCTCCATAAGACCCTTGACGTTGGGACAGTTGGCGCGATGCACCGAAACGCCACGACCGCGCGTGATGAAGCCGACGATGTCGTCGCCCGTCACGGGGTTGCAGCAATGAGCCAGACGGACCAGTAGGCCGCTGTTGCTCTCGCCCTTGACGATAATGCCGTTACTGGCGCTCTTGCCGCGCTTTTGCGGCTTGCGGTTGGAGCCGCGAGCAGGCTGCTTCACGACCTCGGCGATAGCCTCGGCCTTGGTGAGCTGTTCCTCGGGCTTGGGGTCCAAGATTTGCTCGACCTTATTGCCCACAGCGCGCGGGGCAACCTTGCCGGCGCCGACGGCGGCAAACAGGTCCTCGAGCTGCTTGAAGTTAAACTGCTCCGCCACGGCGTTGAGCGCACGCGTCGAACGCGGCGTAGAAATGCCATAGCCACGCTTACGCAGGTCCTTGGCCAGCATATCGCGACCAGCAGCAGCGTCGTCGTCCTTGGTCGCAGCGGCAAAATAGCGGCGGATCTTTGACTTGGCGGAAGGTGTCTTAACGATCTTGAGCCAATCACGCGACGGCTTGGAACTCTTGTTAGTCAGAATCTCGACACGGTCACCCGTCTTAATCTCGTGCGTGAGCGGAGCCACCGCACCGTTGATTTTGGCGCCGACGCAATGGTTTCCCACCTCGGTGTGAACGGCGTAGGCAAAGTCGAGCGGCGTGGAGCCGGCACGAAGCGCCATGACCTCGCCCTTGGGCGTAAAGACAAAGATCTCCTGATCGAAGAGGTCGACCTTCAGCGAATGCAGGTATTCCTTGGCATCGGTGATCTCATCAGACGCAGCCCAATCGAGCGAATGTTTGAGCCAGTTAATCTGGTCGTCCAGACGCTGGGCGTCATTGGTCTTAGACGCAGACGATCCGCCCGACTTCTTATATAGCCAGTGGGCGGCAATGCCGTACTCGGCCTGCTCATGCATCTCGTAGGTTCGAATCTGAATCTCGAGCGGGCGAGCCGTGGGGCCGATGACCGTCGTGTGGAGCGACTGGTAGTTATTGACCTTGGGCATGGCGATATAGTCTTTAAAGCGACCGGGCATGGGGTGCCACAGCGTGTGCACCGCGCCGAGCGTGGAGTAGCAATCGCGCACCGAATGCGTGATGACGCGCAGTGCCACCAGGTCGTAGATCTCGGAGAATTCCTTGCCCTTGCGCTTCATCTTTTGGTAGATGGACCAATAGTGCTTGGAACGGCCGTTGATCTGGAAGTCTTCCAGGCCAATGCGGTTGAGCTCGTCGGTGAGCGTCTTGATGGTCTCGGCCAGATAGCGCTCACGGACCTCGCGCGACTCCGCCACCATGCGTGCGATGCGCTGGTAGGCATCGGGCTCCAGGTAGAAGAAGGACAGGTCCTCGAGCTCCCATTTAATGGAGCTCATGCCCAGACGGTCGGCCAGGGGCGCGTACACGTCCATGGTCTCACGAGCCTTAAACAGGCGACGGTCCTCACGCAGGGCGGCAAGGGTGCGCATGTTGTGCAGACGATCGGCAAGCTTAACGATAATGACGCGGATGTCCTTGGACATGGCGAGGAACATCTTGCGCAGCGTGAGGGCCTGCTTCTCGTCCATGCTGTCGACTTCGATGTTGGTGAGCTTGGTCACGCCATCGACGAGCTCGGCCACCGTATCGCCAAACAGGCCGGAAACATCGGCAAGCGAGGTCTCGGTATCCTCGACGGTATCGTGCAGCAGCGCGGCGCACACCACGTCACAGTCCATCTTGAGGTCGGCCAAAATGATGGCCACCTCGACGGGATGGTTAATGTACATCTCGCCCGAGCGGCGCTTTTGGTTGCAGTGTTTCTCGGCGGCAAAGCAGTAGGCCTGTTCAACCTTAGAGAAGTCGTCCTCATTCATATATTTGAGGCACAGGCGCTCCAGCTTGTCGTAGCTGTCCGCCATAATCTCGGGCGGCAGCTCATCAGCATGCTTATAGTGCTCCATCTCCGAGAACGGCTGGAGGGTGGAATCATGGGCGGTACGGGCTGCGGCATCCATCGAGGTCCCCTTCCCCTAGGCCCGCGGTACGATCGGGCGGTTAACTTTGGCTAGCATATCAGATGCGCACGAATCGAGCGCCCAACTCCGGAAAGCCGAGAACTCCATGCGCGAGCGCAAGCCCTCCAAATAGCGAATTGACCTGCTCAATTGCACGCGGCCGGGGTTTTCGGCCATCGCGATGCGACGGGTGTCGTCAAGCCCCGAAACGCGGCAGAAACCAAGCTCTTCGAAGATTCCCAGGCCGCTTGCCACCGAACGTTCGTCGACCGGGGTGCGGGCATCGATGGCAAGGCACATCTGCGCGATGTCGATATCGCTTGCGCAGAATGAATCATCCCCGGTCTTACCGCGGTTGGAGCGCCACATGGTCTGCAGCGCGCGATAGAGTGTGACGAGTTCGTCGCGCTCGGGTGCGTAGCAGTCGAGCAGGCGCTCGTTGATGCGGGCGTCGCGCGACGAATAGAGCAAGTGGATCACGGCGGGCTGTCCGTCACGACCGGCACGCCCGCTCATCTGGTTGAACTCAATGGCGCCAAACGGCATGTGGTAGAGCACGACATGGCGGATATCGGGCAGGTTGACGCCCTCACCGAAAGCCGAAGTTGAAACGATGCAGCTGAGGCTTCCGTCTCGGAATGCTTCCTCCACGCGGCGGCGATCGGAGCGCGCAAGCCCCGCGTTATAGAACGCGATATGGGTTGCGTAATCGGGCACACGCTTGCGCAACGTCTTGGCGAGCGCCACGGACTGGTCGCGCGAATTGACGTAAATGACGGTCTTCTCCCCCGTCGCCACGATCGACACCAAACGGTTCTCGCGGCTCGCAAGGTCGCGGTCGTCCTCGAGCTGCAGGTTCTCGCGCACCGTCTCGTCGACCACCGTGCGAGTAATCGGCAGCATGCGGGCAAGCTCGGCCACGACCGGAGCCGTCGCGGTGGCCGTCGCAGCCATAACAACCGGGTCGCCCAGGGCTTTGAGGATATCGGGCATGTCGAGATAGGCGCTGCGGTCGCCGCCCTTGGCAAGGCCGGCGTGGTGCGCCTCATCGATAACGACAAAGCCGATGCGGCCCGAACGCGCGAAGCGGTCACGGTGGATAGATAGGAACTCGGGCGTCGTGAGCACGATACCGGTGCGGCCCGAAGCTAGGCCGGCGAACACGTCATCGCGTGCGGCCCCCACGGTCTCGCCGGTCAGCACGCCAACGCCAATGCCAAGCGCTGCCATCGTCGACGAGAGGTGATAGGCCTGGTCGGCAACAAGCGCGCGCAGCGGATAGACAAAGATACTCGCACGTCCGCGAAGGACAGCCTCGCGCGCAGCATGTACATGGAAGATGAGCGACTTGCCGCGGCCCGTTCCCATAACGGCCAAGACGCTCTGGTGGTCGGCCAAGGCATCGAGCGCCTCAGCCTGCGCGCGGTGCGGCTGGTTCGATCCGATAAAGCTATGGATAAGCGAGCGCGTGAGCTCGGTATAGGAAAGCTGGGCGAGCGTCTCGCGCTTACGCGACTCCAGACGCAGGCCGGAATCCGCCGGCTGCACGCCACGACGAAGCTCGCATGCCGGATCGTCGACGCTGGGCAGCGTGGTATCGCGGACCAGAACATCCTTGATCATGAGCTTGGGCTTCACACGCCCCTGCCAATGCTCGGCAACGGCCTCGAACACCAAGTCGACAGCGCTATCGCAGTTGATGAGCTTATCGATTTGCGGCACGCGGAACATAATGGCCGGCACACTCGCGGCGCCATCGGTCGCCACAAAGCGCATGTGCTCGCCGGTTTTGCCCACCACGGCGCGGTCGCACATCGTCACGCCCTCGGCAGCCAGCAGCGGCACCTTGTTGCCCTGGCCAAACGGCTCAAGGCGGGAGATCTGCTCGATGGTCTCGATATTCAGCTCGGAAAGGTCGACGGTGGCGGCGACCTCGTCGGTGTCTTCAAAGTCCTCGGCGGGAAGCTCGGACAGCACGGCGGAAAGGCGGCGGCGGAACTCATCGAGCTTGGATGCCTCGATGGTCACACCCACCGCACCGGCATGTCCGCCGCGACGAATCAGCAGGTCGGAACAGCGCTCGACGGCGTCAAACAGGTTAACTTTGCCCACCGAGCGACCAGAGCCGCGCGCGATACCGTCCTCGATCGAGAACAGCAGCGCCGGCACGTGATAGCGGTTGGTCAGACGGCTTGCCACGATGCCCTTGACGCCCTCGTGCCAGCCCTCGCCGCCCACGACGATTGCGCGTCCGCCGTCATAGGTCTTCTCAACCTTTGCCATGGCATCGCGCGTGAGCTCCGCCTCGATCTCACGGCGCTGGCGGTTGATTTCCTCGAGCTCAGCCGCCAGTGCGCTTGCTTCGATGGGATCGCGGGCAAGCAGCAGGTCGAGCGCCAGCTTGGGATCGGCCATGCGGCCGGCAGCGTTTAAGCGGGGAATGAGCGAGAACGATAGGCCATCCGCCGTAATGCTCGAAAGGTCCGCCTTGGCGAGCGCGGCAAGCGCGATATAGCCAGGACGAGCGGTTACGCGCATCTGCTGGATGCCCTCGGCAACCAGCGCGCGGTTCTCGGGCGTGAGCGGCATCATGTCGGACACGGTGCCCAGCGCCGCGACCTCGATTAGCGAACGCCAATACGACGGCTTGCCCAAGCGCTCACCCAGGACTTGCACCAGCTTGAGCGCCACACCAGCACCGGCAAGTTCACGCGAGGGCCCCTCATCCTCGAGCTTGGGGTCGGTCAGGGGCACGCCCTGCGGCACCTGGTCGGAGGGCTCGTGATGGTCCGTGACCACCAAATCGATCCCCAGGCTCTCCAGATAGGAAACCTCTTCCTTGGCGGCAATGCCGTTATCGACGGTCACGATCAACTGGGGGCGAGCGAGCTCGTTAACGCGGTCGAGCGCCGCGCGCGAGAGACCGTAGCCCTCGTCAAAGCGATGCGGAATAAACGGCGTGACATCGGCGCCAAACGTGCGCAGTGCCTCGGTTAACAGGCAGGTCGACGTAATACCGTCAACGTCAAAATCGCCAAAGACCGCGATGTGCTCGTGGTTGCGAATAGCACGCTCGACGCGGTCGGCAACGACCGACATGCCCGGGATAATGAGTGGATCAGCCCAGTCGCGATCGAGCGAAGGCGTCAAAAACAGCTGGCCCTCTTTGATGGAGTCAATGCCGTGCGCGACCATAATACGCGCCACCAGCCCGGGAATGCCCAGGCCAGCCGAAAGCTCCTTTTCGAGCTCGGGGTTTTGCTGAGCGACCGCCCAGCGATGCGTCGTCTTAAGCGATGACATAGGCGCCCACCCCCGATAGGGGCAGGTCGCCGCGATACCTCTCACGGTTCATAGCGATGAGTCCTCTGTGTATGCCCGCTTCGGCAGGCAGATCTGTTGAACGGATTTATTATACCGTGCAGAGCAGACGCAAATCGCCGCAGCACGCCGCGGTTTCGGTAAACGATGCCGGTAATAGCCTCGAAATATTCAAGCGTTTCTGACGCACGGACGCACGCGAGCGTCTAGCATATCCATTCAAAACGGATTCACGAGCAAAGGGAGTCACAAGCGCATATGAAGCAATGGGTTGGACTGGGCAAGTTTCTCGCGGGGCATATGCAGGTCATCGTTCCGATTTGTGTGGCGCTCGGCGTGTTCTTTCCCCAACAGATTGGCGTACTCAAGCCCATCGTTCCCACCCTGTTTGCCTTTATGACGTTTCAGGGTGCGCTCAGCAACACCTTTCACCAGGTTGCCGAGGTGTTCCGCCGTCCGTTGCACCTGGTCTTGGCGCTACTCGTCTCGGCGGTGCTCATCCCTATCGCAGCCTATGCCATGGGGTCGTTGTTCTTTGGTTCCAACCCCAACCTTGTCTGCGGCATCGTGCTCGAGTACAGCGTACCCGTGGCAGTCACCGCCTTTATGTGGATTAGCATGTTCGGCGGCAACGGCCCGCTTGCGCTCACCATTATCCTGACGTCCTCGGTCATCTCGCCTGTGACGATTCCGCTTACGCTCAAGCTCCTGCTGGGCGCCACCGTCTCGATCGACGTGCCGAGCATGATGCAGAACATGGCCTTTATGATCGCCATCCCCGCTGTGCTCGGTATTGTCATCAATGAACTCACGCGCGGCTGGGGCCACGAGAAACTCTCTCCCGCGCTCTCGCCCGCCTGCAAGTTCATGATGATGGGCGTCATCGCGTCCAACTCCACCGCTATGAGCGAGTACGTGCTACACATGAACGCGGTGCGCCTGGAAGTCGCCCTCTTTATTTTGGTCTTCGCCATCAGCGGCTTTGTCGTCGGTTTTCTGGTCGCACGTGCGCTGCATCTGCCATATAGCGAGACGACTACCATGTGCTTTACCTGCGGCATGCGCAACATCTCTTCGGGTGCCGTCATCGCCACGCAGTACTTTCCGGGCGAGGTCGTGTTCCCCGTCATGTGCGGCACGCTGTTTCAGCAGGTGCTAGCCTCGATTATCGGGCATCTCTTTGAGTGCCTAACCGGCGAGGAGCGCACCAAACAGCGCAAGCGGGTCGAAGCCGGCCGCGACGCGTTGGCACGCTAGGCTGTCCGCATTACGCGGGTGTTAGTCTTGCTATACGAGCGTTTCCAGATGCGCACGCAGACGCTCAGCATCGATATCGAGCGTCGTCTCGGCATTGACTTGGGCCAAACGATAGCCGACAAAGTAGGGTGAAACCACCCAACGTGGAAGCGCCTTGGCAATGGTCCGGCCGCTCATGTGATAGAAGAACAGGTTGTACGACTCTGCACAACCGCCATGGTGCTCGTGCAAGATATAGCGCAGAGCTACCTGGATTGCATCGGCGAAGAGATCCGCCTCGGCTTGGTCTCTCGTGTCATCGCTGGCGGCGATTCCCTGCGGGGCTGAAACGTTGATCTCAAAGAACCCCATGATCGGTTCGGTTGAGATAGTGACCGAGATTCTCCCCTGTTGCCAGACATTGATACCTTCGAAATTGGCGGAAACCAGCGAAGCATAGCCGTCTTCCTGCTCCAAACCCACAATCTGCATGTGCGGATGGACCAGACTGCCGCCCGAAAGTGGACCCTTGTTCTTGTACATGAGCACGCTTCGATACTGCTGCGAGTCGATCATCCGCTGCCAGCAACCCAGAGCAAACCGCATCACATGGTGGAGTTCATCCGGCTCATAGGTCACCAGGTCGGCATCGTGATCGGCCGACTCGATCAGCACGGTTTGATGGGTGGCGCGCAGGGTTTTGAACTTATTCTCGAGCCAGATGCAGTCACCGTCGCGCTGGATGATGTTGGTGAGCCCCTCCGTGTTGCAAAAGGGGCACGCGGTACCGGGGCGACGGTTGTCGTCGGGCTTGCCGCTCGCCTGCTGAACATCGAATACAAGCGCCACGGGCTACACCTCCAGCGATACGATCCTTGTGCCATGGAGCTCGGAGACGCCCAGTGCCGCCGCCACGGTATCGCGGTTGGCCGTGGAAATGCCGCCGCCGGGAAGGATGGTCAAGCGGTCGCCCGCATACTCGATCAAGCGGGCCAGGTTTTCGAAGTTGTCCTCGATCGGCGTACCGGCAGCGCCACCATGCGTCAGGATGCGTGTGATGCCGCAGTCGGCGAGTATGTCAATCGCGTCGAGCTGAGCCTCGGGCGAGAGCTGATCAAACGCCATGTGGAAGGTGATGTCGATGGGCTCACGCTTGCATTCCTCGGTCGCGCAGCCCGCGGCCATCACGAGAGCGCCCAACGTAAGCTCGTCGAGTGCCCATCCGCCAGCGCAGGGCTTGCAGCAGCCAAAGACCAAGCCGTCAACGCCGGCGCTCACGGCAAGGCCCAGGTCCATCTCCATCATACGCAACTCGTCCTGGTTGTAGTGAAAGTCGCCGCCACGCGGGCGAATCATGCACATCACCCGTGCATCGTGCTCGTGGGCATAGTTGGTCGTAGCGCTGATAACGCCGGCCGAAGGCGTGGTGCCACCAACGGCAAGGTTGTCGCACAGCTCGATACGCCTTGCACCGGCATCGATAGCCGCCGGCACCCGCTCAAAGTTCTCGGCACAAAACTCGTACAGCATAGATAGACCCCCAAAGACAGCAGATGTTTTCCGACGGGCATTGTCACACATCCCCATGAAGTTGCGGTGGAATAGGGACTCTTTTGGCCTCTGGAGCCCGTATTCAGTCCCTATTTCACCGCAACTTAAAAAGGGGCGCTGACTGAGATAGTCAGCGCCCCTTTTGTTAGGTGGGTTAGCCTCCGAGGTAGGCTTTGCGGACGTTGTCGTCATGCAGGAGCTCTTGGCCGGTGCCGGTCATGGTGATCTTGCCGGTCTCGAGCACGTAACCGCGTGTGGCGATGGAAAGCGCCATCTGCGCGTTTTGCTCGACCAGAAGCACCGTGGTGCCGGCCTTGTGCAGGTCCTCGACAATCTGGAAGATCTGCTCAATCAGAATCGGCGCCAGGCCCATGGAAGGCTCGTCGAGCATGAGCAGCTTGGGGTTGCTCATAAGGGCGCGCCCCATAACGAGCATCTGCTGCTCGCCGCCTGAAAGGGTACCGGCGACCTGGCGACGACGTTCCTTCAGGCGCGGGAACTGCTCGTAGACGCGCTCCAGGCCCGGAGCCACAGTGGACTTGGGCTGCGTATAGGCGCCCATCTCCAGGTTCTCCTCAACCGTCATCTGCAAAAAGGCGCGACGACCCTCGGGAACCTGAGCCAGGCCCTTACCAACCAGCTTATCAGCGGGCGTATGGGTAATGTCCTCGCCCATAAACTTGATGGAGCCGGTCTTGGAGCGCAGCAGACCCGAGACGGTCTTGAGCGTTGTGGACTTGCCGGCACCGTTGGCACCAATCAAGGCCACGATCTCGCCCTCGTTAACGTTAAAGGAGATGTCCTTGATGGCGTGGATGGCGCCGTACCAGACGTTGATGTTGTAGACGGAAAGCATCGGCTCTGCCATTTAGTTCTCCCCCTTATCCTGCTTACCCAGATATGCCTCGATAACGGCGTCGTTGTTCTGGATTTCCTCTGCCGTGCCCTTGGCGATGACCTTACCAAAGTTAAGCACGCAGATGCCCTCGCAGATGTTCATAACGAGCGACATATCATGCTCGATAAGCATGATGGCGATGCCGAAGGTGTCGCGAATCTTGACGATGTTCGCCATGAGCTCTGCGGTCTCGGACGGGTTCATGCCGGCGGCAGGTTCGTCGAGCAACAGCAGCTTGGGGTTGGTGGCAAGCGCGCGGACGATCTCCAGACGACGTTGGGCGCCGTAAGGCAACGATCCGGCCTGTTCATTTGCCAGGTGCTCCATGTCAAAAATGGACAGCAGCTCCATGGCGCGCTCGTGGGCGGCCTTCTCGTGCTTCCAATACGTCGGCAGGCGCAGCACGCCCTCAAAGCCGGAGTAGCGCTCCTGGTTGTGCAGGCCGACCTTAACGTTGTCCTCCACCGTCATGGTGTTGAACAGGCGAATGTTCTGGAACGTACGGGCAATACCCATGCGGTTGACCTGGTAGACCGACTTGCCCGAGGTGTCCTCACCGTCGAGCAGGATGGTGCCGTGCGTAGGCTGGTACACCTTGGTGAGCAGGTTGAAGACCGTGGTCTTGCCGGCACCGTTGGGGCCGATGAGACCGGCGATCTCAGTCTTGCCGATGGTCAGGCTAAAGTCATCGACTGCCTTAAGGCCGCCGAATTCAATGCCCAGGTGGATGCACTCGAGCGCCGGGCGCTGGCCCAGGTCGCGGTCGGGAACGATGGCGCCAGAAGGATACGGGACCATCTTGCCCTTGTTGAACTCAAACTTACTGGGCATCGGCTGCCACCTCCTTCTTGGAAGCAAAGCGGTCCTTAATGCGTGCGAAGAACGCCTTGAGCTGCGGGTTGTTGGTAAAGACCATGACCAGAATCAACACGATGGCGTAGATGAGCATGCGGTAGTCCGAGAACTGACGGAGCAGCTCGGGGAGCACCGTGAGCAGCGCCGCGGCGATAACGGAGCCGCGCATGTTGCCCAGGCCGCCCAGGACCACGAACACCAGAATGAGGATGGACGTATTGAAGTCGAACTTAGTGGCGGAAAGCTGCGAGAAGTTACCGCCGAACAGGGCTCCGGCAGCACCGGCGAGGGCAGCGGAAACCACGAAGGCGATCATGCGGTACTGGGTGACGGAGATGCCCACAGACTCGGCAGCGATCTTGTTGTCGCGCACGGCAATAATGGCACGACCGGTACGGCTGCGAACCAGGTTGAGCACAATCACGAGCGCGACCATAACCAGGATTGCGCCGGCAAGGAAGGTCGAATAGGTCGACACGCCCGATGCGCCCTGCGCGCCCTTGATGATGGCGGTGCCGTCCTCGAGCAGGTGCAGGTCGTCGATCGTAGAGTTACCCGTGATGTTAAAGATCACATGCAGGCCGCGGGAATCGACGCCCACAATGAGGCAGGTGACGACCTCTTTGATAATCTCGCCAAAAGCCAGGGTCACGATGGCCAGATAGTCGCCGCTCAGGCGCAGGACCGGGATACCGATCAAGAAGCCCAAGATGGCAGCGGCGATAGCGCCGACCACGATGCTGATGATCAGACGCATCGGATCGGACGGAACGGTGCTCTCCAGCGCGACGGCAGTGACGATGCCCGTATAGGCACCGACGCTCATAAAGCCCGCGTGGCCCAGCGACAAGTCGCCCGCGATGCCGACGACGAGGTTAAGGGAGATGGCCATGACGATATAGGCCGTGATGGGAACCAGCTGACCGGCGATCATGCGCGGGATCATGTGGTTGGACTGCATAAAGAACACGATGGCGAACGCCACAACGCACATGGCGTACGTGACAAAGTCGTGACGCGTCTGCCTGTCTTTAAGAAACTTCATAACGCTCACCTACACCTTCTCGGGGACGTACTTGCCCAAGAGGCCGGCAGGCTTGACGAGCAGGACGATGATCAAAACACCAAAGACGATGGAGTTGGCAAGGCTCGTGGAAATGTAAGCCTGCGCCATCGCCTCGATGATGCCGATGAGAATGCCGCCGACAAAGGCACCGGGGATGGAGCCGATGCCGCCGAAAACGGCAGCGTCGAAGGCCTTGATACCAGGCATGGCGCCCGTGGTGGGCTGCAGGACCGGCGAGTAGGAGCACAGGAGCACGCCGGCGATGGCAGCGAGGGCGGAGCCGATGGCGAACGTCATCGAGATGGTGCGGTTGACGTTGATGCCCATGAGCTGAGCGGCGGCCTTGTCCTCGGACACGGCGCGCATGGCCTTGCCCATCTTGGTCTTACCTGTAAAGAACATCAGGCCGGCCATGATAACCAGGCAGGCGACGATGGTGACGAGCGAGACGGCGCTTACGTTAAACTTGGCCAAGAACTCCGGCACCGGGAAGGTGACGAGCGAAGTGAAGTTCTTGGGCGTGGCGCCCCACAGAAGCTGCGCGGCGTTCTGCAGGAAGTAAGACACGCCGATGGCCGTGATCAGAACGGCCAGCGGGCCTGCTTGGCGCAGCGGCTTATAGGCCAGACCCTCAATGAGAACACCGAGAACCGTGCAGACCGCACAAGAGAGAACTACAGATGCCCAGCCCGGGAGGCCGAGATACGACGTGGCGCAGAACGAGACATAGGCACCGACCATGATGACATCGCCGTGAGCGAAGTTGAGCATCTTGGCGATACCGTAGACCATGGTGTAGCCCAACGCGATGATGGCGTAGACGCTGCCCATGGACAGGCCGTTGACCAGGTATTGGATAAAGACCGTCATGTTCCACATCCCCCTTTCGAATAGGTTTCCAGTTAATGTATGAAACAGGGACGTTACACTGTCCCTAGATACCAAGCAAGCAGGGAAGGCCAAAACCTCCCCTGCTTGGGATCAAAACCGCTCTATGTAAGGCGGCCAATTAGGCCTGTACGTACTTGCCGTCGGTGATGACGTACGCCGTGGGCTCCTTCTGGACCTGGCCCTTATCGTTCCAGGTGAGCTTGCCGGTCAGACCGTCAACGGTAATCTTGAGCATAGCCTTGGACAGCTTCTCGGCGACCTCGGTCGGATCGGCGTCGACACCAAGACCGGCCTCCTTGACGGCCTCGGCCACCGCGTGCACGCCGTCGTAGGCGTCGGCGGCAAACTGGTCGGGGGTATCGCCGTACTTATCCTTGTAAGCGTTAACGAAGTCGGCGTTCTTCTCGTCGTCGGCGGAGAACGGGGTCATGAGCAGCAGACCCTCGGCAAGAGAGGTATCGAAGCCCTCAACGCCCAGGATGCCGTCCATGCCGTCGCAGCCCATCATCTTGACGTCGTAGCCCATGTCCTTGGCGTTCTTGAGCAGGACGGACGCCGGCGTGTAGTAGATCGGCGCAAAGATCATGGTGGCGCCGGCCTGCTTGGCCTTGGTCAGCTGGTTGGTAAAGCTCGTGGCGGAGTCGTCCTTAAAGGTCTCCTCGTCAACAATCTCGAGCTTGGACTCAGCGGCCTGGGCCTTAAAGGAATCTGCGATGCCCGAAGAATAGGCGTCGCCGGAGTTATAGAACAGCACGAACTTCTCGTCCGCATACTTCTGCGCCAGGAACTTGGCAGCGTTGACACCCTGGTTGGGGTCGGTGAAGCAAACCTGGAAGACGCAATCCTTGCCGTCGGTGACGTCCTCGGAGGACGCGGACGGGGTGATCATGAACGTCTTGGGGTCGTTACCGCACTCGGCGGCAACGGCGACCGACGCACCCGTGGTGGTCGGGCCGACGAGGGCCTGCATGCCCCAGTCGAGCAGGGTGTTGAAGGCGTTGACGGCCTTCTCGCCGTCGGCCTGGTCATCCTCGGCCTTGCTGGCAAGCGGCAGCTCCTTGGTCGAGAAATCCTTGCAGCCAAGCTCGACACCCTGGGTAACGGACTTGCCGTAGGACGCGTTGGCGCCGGTCAGCGGGCCGATGGTACCGATCTTAAACGAAGCGTCGCTCGAAGCGGAACCGCTGTCGCCGCCGTTGGAGGAGCAGCCAGCTAGAATGGACATCGCCCCCAGACCTGCTGCGCTCGCGATAACGCTCCTGCGATTCATAACAGGGTTCAATGACTTACCGGTGAGGCTCGACATGCGGCTCTCCTCTCAAATCTCGTCGGGTTTCGGTTACCCGACAGGCCATCCTTCGCCGTGTTCGGCGTTCGCAAAATACTAGACGCTTTAGTTAAGGAAAGTGGCGATTATTTCAACTTTTCTTTGGATTTGTTCATTTATCCATAATTCTGCGTATTTCTATTACTTTATGCAGTAATGCCACTTTATTGTGTGAAAGTAATGTTTCCGTTCTGTTACAGGCGTCCCTGCCCTGAATAAAACGGCCTCACCGGTCGCGCTTTATGCGCACTTAGGCGGCGATGTACTTGCCGTCCTGAATCACATAGGCTGTGGCGGGCTTTTCGACCTGGCCCTCGTCATTCCACGTCAGCTCGCCTGTCAGGCCCTCGATCTTGATCTTGCGCATGGCCTTGGCAAGGTCGCCGGCAATGTCGGCACCGTCGGCCGAAATGTCAATCCCCGCCCTATCGATAGCCTCGACGATTGCGTGGACGCAATCGTAAGCGTCGGCGGCAAACTGGTTGGGCGTCTCGTCGTAGGCATCCTTATAGGCCTTGACGAAGTCGGCATTCTTCTCATCGTCAGCCGAAAACGGGGTCATGAGCAGTACGCCCTCGGCAAGAGAGGTATCGAAGCCTTCCACAGAGAGCAGGCCGTCCATGCCGTCGGTACCCATGAGGGTCATGTCGTAGCCCATGTCCTTGGCGTTCTTGAGCAAAACGGACGCCGGCGTGTAGTAGATCGGCGCAAAGATGAGCGTGGCGCCGTCCTCCTTGGCCTTGGTGAGCTGGTTGGTAAAGCTCGTGGAAGAGTCGTCCTTAAAGGTCTCGGTATCGACGATGTCGAGCTTGGACGCCTTGGCCTGCTCGGCAAAAGCGTCGGCAACGCCCGAGCTATACGTATCGCCGGAGTTGTAGAACAGGGCGATCTTGGCATCCGCGTACTTCTCGGCCAAGAACTTCGCGGCGCTGGCGCCCATGGTGGGATCGGTGAAGCAAACCTGGAAAACCGTGGTCTTATCCTTGGTAACGTCGAGCGACGAGGCCGAGGGCGTGACCATGAGCATATCGTCGGCGATCTCGCCCGAGACAGCGACGGCGGCACCGGTGGTGACGGGGCCGACGAGCGCCTGCATGCCCCAGTCGCACAAGGTATTGAAGGCGTTGATGGCCTTCTCGCCGTCAGCGACGTCGTCCTCGGACTTAAGCGAGAGTTTGAGGTCCTTGGTCGAAAAATCCTTGGCGGCGAGCTTGGCACCCTTCTCGGCCGAAACGCCATAGGTTGCCGCGGCGCCGGTCAGAGGGCCGATGACACCGATCTTGAAGGTCTTGCCGTCATCGGCGGAGCCGCCGTCCGAGCCACCCGACGAGCAACCAGCGAGTGCCGCGGTGCTACCGAACGCCGCGGCGCCAGCCAAGAAACTCCTGCGGTTAAGTACGTTGTTGATGCTAAACATGGTGTCCCCCTTTTCGCTGGCCGCGGTGCGGCCGTCTTGCGGTACAGGGCAAACCTTATGGTGCAAACGTTGACAGTTTGTTACGGAAGTTCGTTTGTAGCGAGCGTGTTTCCAATGTTTCCGCAGCGTTTCGGGGGTGGCGTTTTATGCTGCTCCCGCTGCCAGGCAAGCACGCGCCCGCACTTCACGCTAGAATGCACTCAACCTTTAAGCGGTTAATCCATCCATAAGATGCACGAAGGAGCTATCTATGAGCGAACCCCTGCGCACCGTGAACGTCGGCCTCATCGGTCTGGGAACCGTCGGCGGCGGCGTGGCCCGTCTGATCAAGAGCCACCACGATGAGTACCTGGCCGCCTACGGCATCGACCTTAAGCTGACCCGCGCCTGCGCGCTTGCCTGGGAGCAGGCCGAGGCGGCAGGCATTGAGCGCGAGGCCTTTACGAGTGACTGGCACGACGTCGTCACCGACCCCGCCGTCGACATCGTCGTCGAGCTGATCGGCGGCGAGCATCCCGCAACCGAGATATTCACCACCGCCTTCGAGAACGGCAAGCACGTCGTCTCTGCCAACAAGGCCCTGCTGGGCCGTCATGTCGAGACGCTCGCCGAGAAGGCGCGCGCGTGCGGCGTGCAGATTAAGTGCGAGGCCAGTTGCGGCGGCGGCATCCCCATCGTAAGCACGCTCGAGCACGACCTGGTGGGCAACAAGATCCTGACCATCGCCGGCATTCTCAACGGTACCACCAACTACATCCTGTCGCGCATGGACGCCGAGGGCGCCGATTACGCCGACGTGCTTGCCGACGCACAGGCTAAGGGCTATGCCGAGGCCGACCCGTCCGCCGACGTCGACGGCTTCGATGCCGCCAGCAAGACAGCCATCCTCGCCTCCATCGGCTTTGGCACCCGCGTTACCACCGACGATGTGTACCAGCAGGGCATCCGCACCATCGGTGCCGAGGATATCGCCCAGGCCCGCGAGCTCGGCTACACCATCAAGCTGCTGGGCATCGCCCGCAACACCGACGCCGGCGTCGACGTTCGCGTGCATCCCACGCTCATCCCGGCAGACCATATGCTCGCCAAGGTCAACGGCGCCATGAACGCCGTCTACGTGGTGGGTGACGCCGTGGGCGAAACCATGTTCTACGGTGCCGGCGCAGGCTCCTTCCCCACCGCAAGCGCCGTCGTGGGCGATATCCTGTCGCTCTCCGAGCAGATCAGCCGCGGCGTGGCTCCGCTTCCCGAGATTGAGCCCTATGGTCACAACCTCGCCTTTAAGCCCATGGACGAACTCCAGACCAAGTACTATGTGCGTCTGAAGGTCGCCGACCGCGTGGGCGCCCTGTCCGAGACGGTCGACATCTTTGCCAAGCACAACATCTCGATCTCGCTCATCAACCAGGTCGAGGACGGCAAGTCGGGCGTCAGCGATGCCTGCTCGGTCATCTTCCTGACGCACCGCGCGCTCGAGAAGGACGTCCAGGCTGCCGCCGCCGAGCTTGCCAGCGTCGACTGCGTGGCCGAGGTCGCCAACGTCTTGCGCATCGAGGACGTCGAGGCCTGGACCGAAGGCGTCATGGCCAACTAGTCCGGTCTTCGACATACGACATATGTGCCTGCGGGGCTCCCGTTCAATTTTGGACGGGAGCCCTTTTGCTTGCGCACTCGAGGCGCATTGGCATGCTCCACGTTTGAACAACTTGACCGTTCACTGAGAACCGGGGAGCCCTTCACCGATGTGCAACCAGAGCCGTTTTTGACTACCGTTATGCTGTGCTGCGTATGTCCAACCCCCGAAGAATGGAGGCACTATGTTGCTCGAGGGCAAGAAAGCAATCATCACCGGAGGCACGCGCGGTATCGGCTATGCCATCGCCTGTCGCTTTATCGAGGAGGGCGCCGCCGTCACGGTCTTTGGCTCGCGTCAGGAGACTGCCGACGCCGCCGTTGAAAAGCTAGCCGCAGCCTATCCCGAGGCCAAGGTCTGGGGCCGCACCTGCGACCTCACCTCGCTCGAGGCCGTAACCGAGGCCTTTACCGAGGCAGCCGCCGACATGGGTGGCCTGGACACGGTCGTTAACAACGCCGGCATCTCCCAGCGCTCGCCGCTTCTGGAGTACACGGCCGAAGAGTTCGCCAAGGTCATGGACCTCAACGTCGTCGCCGTCTTTAACGGCCACCAAGCCGCTGCCAAGATTATGGCCGAGGCAGGCCACGGCGGCACCATCACCACCACGAGCTCGATGGTCGCCAAGTACGGTCAGCCCTCCGGCGTCGGTTACCCCACGTCCAAGTTCGCCGTCAACGGTATGGTCCAGTCGCTCTCGCGCGAGCTCGCCCCCATGGGCATTCGCGTCAACGCTGTCGCTCCCGGCGTGACCAAGACCGATATGGTCGCCAACCTTCCCGAAGAGGTCATCAAGCCCATCATCGCTACCATTCCGCTCGGCCGCATGGGCGAGCCCGAGGACGTCGCCAACGCTTTCGTTTTCCTAGCGAGCGACATGTCCTCCTATGTCACGGGCGCCGTGCTCCCCGTCGACGGAGCCGCCCGTTCCTAAAGGTCGCAGACTTCGGCCTCGCCCTTCAAGAGAGCTCTACGCAAAAAGGCGCGCTGCCTGCGATCGATGCAGGCAGCGCGCCTTCTTTTATTTGGACGGAAACCGTATCCCAGTTTTCTAGCTCAGAACGGGATGCCGTTTCCCCCAGAGCCCTCATGAGGAAACTGCATCCCATTTTGGACGCCGATTCTGGGACGCACTTTCCGCAACGGGCCTCTCGCGGAAAGCACGTCCCACTCTGGACGCCAATTCCGGGATGCATTTTCCGCGGCGGTGTCGGCTACCTGCCGTCGTCGTCCTGGGCTTCATCGCGCGCATAGAGCTCCAGCATGCGGCGGCGGTATTCGCGCACGGCGAGCTTGGCGCGCTCCAGGCGGCGACGCTCATGCGGAGTCAGCTCGGACGTGTCGATCTCATCACCATAAGTCTTATCGGCAAGCAGGTGCGCCGCGTCCACGATGCGGGCATCGATGTGGCCGCTCGCCGCCTCGGCGGAAAGACGCTCGGCAATCGTATCGAGCGTAGGCAGGCCCTCGAATACGCGACCATGGCCATGCGAGGTCAGCAGCTCGTGCTCGCGTGCGAGCAGGCTCGCCAAATCGTGATGGGCACGCAAGATGTCAAGCGCATCGGATGGATGCTCGGCAACCTCTGCCACGGCAGCGACCGGTGCGGCGTCGACCACGCGGTAGAAGAGCTGCGCGAGCAGCGGCATCAAGAACACCGTGATGGCACCGGCGGCAACCATGACCGACGCAATATCTTGCGACAGCGCGCCCGCGTTGACGGCAACGCTCGTCACGGCAACGATGATCGGAAGCGCCGTGGTGCAGTACAGGGCCACGGTAATGCGACCATACGCCGACACATCGCGCGTCGCAGGACAAATGCCCATAGAGATGAGGATGGGCACGGCACGAATAATCAGCAACGCCACGATAAAGCCCGCGAGCAAGCCCGGACGCGACGCCACGGCCGTCAGGTCGATCTTTGCGCCCGATACGGTGAAGAACACCGGAATCAAAAAGCCGTAGGCCAGGCCGTCGAGCTTAGTCTCGAGCGTATGGTTGCCCTCGGGGATGATATAGCGCAGGACAAAGCCGGCGGCAAAAGAACCCAACACGATGTCGAGGTCAAAGACGGCGGAGAATGCCACGAGCGTGACCAGGATGAGCACCGTCAGGCGCACGAAGGTCTGCGACGTGGTATCGGCGCGTTCCTCGACAAACGCAAAGAAGCGGCTGCCGACGCGCTTGGAGCGGCTTGGGACCACGGCCAGCAACACGCAGACCACCGCAAACAAGCCAAGGATTACAAGCGTCTGGATGCCGGTGCGGGCAGACAGCAGCACCGACATGGCGAGCACGGGGCCGAGCTCACCCCAGGTGCCATACGCAAGAATCGAGTCGCCCACACGCGTGCCGGTGAGCGAGCGCTCACGCATGATGGGCACGAGCGTGCCGAGCGCCGTCGAAGTGAGGGCAAGCGTCACGGCGATACCGTCGAAATGGCTGACCGAGAACCACGGAGTAAAGCGCACGGCAAGCCAGGCGATACCAAACGTGACGACCCACGTCGCCAAGCCGTAGCGCCCCTCGACGCCCGTGATGCTCTTGGGATCGATCTCAAAGCCGGCAAGCAGGAACAAAAATGCCAGACCGAGCTCTGACACGAGCGAGACCTCGGCATCCACATGGATGACGCCGAGCATATGGGGTCCCAGCACCGCACCGAACACGAGCAAAAAGACCGTCTCGGGAACGGGTTTTCCGGGAATCGCCGAGGCGATGAAGGGGCTTGCAAAGGCCACGAGCGCGATGATGGCGAGTGAAACGAATGCCATGTGATGCCTTTCTCTTGTTTGCGCTTCACTGTAGCACCCTCGCCGTCCTCAACGCGCCGCGAGCTGTCGTATCATAGTGAGGTTTACAAACATGTGGCTCAAGGCGACCGCAGGGCAGACCCCGCAAACCGACCGCTGCCGCATACCGTACCGTACGCCCAACCGATCAGGAAGGCAGGAACCAATGGTCTCTCGTATCTACGTGGAGAAGAAACCCGGGTTCGACGTCGAGGCTCAGCAGCTCAAGGGCGAGCTGACCGAGATTCTCGGCATCAAGGGCATCGAGGCCCTGAGGATCATCAACCGCTACGACGTCGAGGGCATCGACGAGGGGCTTTTCCGCTCCTGCGTGCCGACCGTCTTTAGCGAGCCCCAGGTCGATGTGACCTACGACGAGCTCCCCGCAAGCGATGGCGCCGTCTTTGCCGTCGAATTCCTGCCTGGCCAGTTTGACCAGCGCGCCGACTCCGCCAGCGAGTGCGTGCAGCTCATCAGCCAGGGCGAGCGCCCTGCCGTGCGTTCTGCCAAGGTCTATATGATCTCGGGCGCTCTGGACGAAGCCGCCATCGAGGCCATCAAGCACTACGTGGTGAACCCCGTCGAGGCACGTATCGCCTCGCTCGACCTGCCCGAGACGCTGTACATGGAGACCCCCGAGCCTCAGCCCGTCGAAGTGCTCGACGGCTTCCGCGAGCTCGATGAGGCCGGCCTTGCCGCCTTTATTTCCGAGCGCGGTCTTGCCATGGACGAGGCGGACATCGCCTTCTGCCAGCAGTACTTCCGCGATGAGGATCGCGACCCCACCATCACCGAGATCCGCGTGATCGACACCTATTGGTCCGATCACTGCCGCCACACCACCTTCGGCACCGTCCTGGACGACGTGACGATCGACGACGCCGTGGTGCAGCAAGCCTTCGACCGCTACATGGAGATGCGCCACGAGCTCGGTCGCGACGCCAAGCCCGTCTGCCTCATGGACATGGGCACCATCGGCGCCAAGTACCTCAAGAAGACCGGCGTCATGACCGATGTCGACGAATCCGAGGAGATCAACGCCTGCACCGTCAAGGTAAAGGTCGATGTCGATGGCGAGGACCAGGACTGGCTGTTCCTGTTTAAGAACGAGACCCACAACCACCCGACCGAGATCGAGCCCTTCGGCGGTGCCGCCACCTGCGTGGGCGGCGCTATCCGTGACCCGCTCTCGGGCCGCAGCTATGTGTATCAGGCCATGCGCGTCACCGGTGCCGGCGATCCCACCGTCCCGGTTTCCGAAACGCTCGAGGGCAAGCTGCCGCAGCGCAAGCTCGTGACCACTGCCGCCGCCGGCTACTCCAGCTACGGCAACCAGATCGGCCTTGCCACTGGTCAGGTCAACGAACTCTATCACCCCGGTTACGTGGCCAAGCGCATGGAGGTCGGCGCCGTCGTGGGCGCTACCCCGGCAAACCACGTGCGTCGCGAGTGCCCCGCCCCCACCGACAAGATCATCCTGTTGGGCGGCCGCACCGGCCGTGACGGCATCGGCGGTGCCACCGGCTCCTCCAAGACCCAGAACACCGAGTCCATCGAGACATCGGGCGCCGAGGTCCAGAAGGGCAACGCCCCGGTCGAGCGCAAGCTGCAGCGTCTGTTCCGCCGCGGCGATGCCTGCCGTCTGATCAAGCGCTGCAACGACTTTGGTGCCGGCGGGGTCTCGGTCGCCGTAGGCGAGCTTGCCGACGGCCTGTATGTCGACCTGGACACCGTGACCAAGAAGTACGACGGTCTGGACGGCACCGAGCTCGCCATCTCCGAGTCCCAGGAGCGCATGGCCTGCGCCGTCGCCGACGGTGACGTCGAGGAGTTCATGGGCTACGCCGCCGAGGAGAACCTCGAGGCGACCGTTATCGCCGAGGTTACCGCCGAGCCGCGCATGCGCATGGCCTGGAACGGTGTCGCCATCGTCGACCTGTCCCGCGAGTTCCTCAACTCCAACGGTGCGCCCAAACACCAGGTCGCCCACGTGTGCGCCCGCAGCGTGTGGCAGCCCAGCTGGGCCGGCACCACGCTTGCCGAGCGCATGACCTCGCTCGTCACCGACCTCAACGTCGCCTCCAACAAGGGCCTTTCCGAGCGCTTCGACTCCACCATCGGTGCCGCGACCGTGCTCATGCCCTTTGGCGGCAAGACGCAGCTCACTCCGAGCTCTGCCATGGTCGCCAAGTTCCCCGTGGACGGCGAGACCACTACGGCGAGCGCCATGGCATGGGGCTTCAACCCCTACCTGATGGAAGCCGACCAGTTTGCAGGCGCCTACCTGTCCGTGGTCGAGTCCATCGCCAAGCTCGTGGCCGCCGGCTTTGAGCACAAGCGCGCCTATCTCTCCTTCCAGGAGTACTTCGAGCGCCTGCGCACCGAGGCCGAGCGCTGGGGCAAGCCCATGGCAGCAGTACTCGGCGCCCTCATGGCTCAGGTCGACCTGGGCGCCGGCGCCATCGGCGGCAAGGATTCCATGAGCGGCTCGTTTGAGGACGAGGCCGGCGAGCTCAACGTTCCGCCGACCCTGATCAGCTTCGCTGTGGCCGTGGGCAAGGCGGCCCGCGCCGTCTCCCCCGAGTTCAAGGGCCTGACGCACCGCGTCGTCCGTATCGCCCCCGCCACCTACGGCGAGGATTACCGTCCCGACGCCCAGCAGCTGCTCGCAGCGTTCGACGCCGTCGAGGCGCTTACCGCTACCGGTGACGCCCTAGCCATCTCCACGCCCGGCTACGGCTGCGGCGCCGAGAGCCTCTTTAAGATGTGCGTCGGCAACCAGATCGGTATCGAGCTTGCCGAGGATGTGGACGTGGAGAGCCTCTTCGCCCCGCTCTACGGCAGCTTTATCGTCGAGCTCGCTGAGGACGCCGAGCTGCCCGAGGTCGCCGACGGCGTTGTCGTCGAGCCCCTGG
Organism: uncultured Collinsella sp.; assembly: GCA_900540995.1. Classification (GTDB taxonomy): domain Bacteria; phylum Actinomycetota; class Coriobacteriia; order Coriobacteriales; family Coriobacteriaceae; genus Collinsella. The sequence continues at coordinate 27,842 of UQHO01000016.1, forward strand.
GTACCACCGTCGAGGGTTATGTCATCGATACCGGCTCCGAGGTCATCGAGCTCTCCGAGCTCCAGGAGGCCTGGGAGAGCGGCATCGAGGGCGTCTTTGCCTACCGCAGCGCCGGCGAGACCGCCGAGGTCGAGACCATCGACTTCCGCACCAAGGATATCCATGTGTACGGTAGCGCCAAGATCGCCCGCCCGCGCGTGGTCATCCCCGTTTTCCCCGGCAACAACTGCGAGTACGACAGCGCCCGCGCCTTCCGCGCTGCCGGCGCCGAGGCCGACACCTTCGTGATCAACAACCTCACGCCCGAGGCCGTCGCCGAGAGCACCCATGAGCTCGCCCGCCGCATCCGTGCAAGCCAGATCGTCATGATCCCCGGCGGCTTCTCGGGCGGTGACGAGCCCGACGGCTCCGCCAAGTTCATCACGGCGTTCTTCCGCGCTCCCGAGGTCACCGAGGCCGTCCGCGACCTGCTCAAGGCCCGCGATGGCCTGATGCTGGGCATATGCAATGGCTTCCAGGCGCTGGTCAAGCTCGGTCTGGTGCCCTACGGTGATATCGTCGACGCCACGCCCGATGCGCCCACGCTGACGTTCAACACCATCGGCCGCCACCAGAGCCGCCTGGTGCGCACCCGTATCTCGTCCAACCTGTCCCCGTGGCTGTCTCAGTGCAGCCTCGACGACCCCTACACCGTCGCCATCAGCCACGGCGAGGGCCGCTTTGTCGCCAACGACGAGGTGCTCGCCCAGCTCATCGCCAACGGCCAGGTCGCCACGCAGTACGTGGGCGAGGACGGCAAGCCCAGCATGGATCTTTCCGTCAACCCCAACGGCTCCGCACTCGCCATCGAGGGCATCACGAGCCCCGACGGCCGCGTCCTGGGCAAGATGGGCCATGCCGAGCGTCGCGGCGACAACCTGTACCGCAACGTGCCCGAGCATGTCCCCGGCGACAAGTTCATGCCGATCTTTGAGAGCGGCGTAGCCTACTTCGCTTAAAGCTTTCCCATCGGGTACAATCCCCTCGGGTAACAACACCCGCCACCGGCACACCCGGTGGCGGGTTCTTTTTTTGCTTCGCGCATACAGGAAGGACATCATGGAAAGCCGCAAGCCGTATCTCGCCACCCTGCCCGGACTCATCCTGGGCTGTCTTGTTTGCTGTGCACTCTGGGGCTCGGCCTTTCCCTGCATCAAGATCGGCTACGCACTCTTTGGTATCCCGGCGCACGATAGCGCCTCGCAGCTGCTCTTTGCGGGCTTGCGCTTCACTCTTGCCGGCGCCCTGGTTATCGTTGGGATGAGTGCGGCCCAACGCCGCCCCCTCATTCCGCAGGCTCGCGACATCAAGCCCATCCTCACGTTGTCGCTCTTCCAGACTATCGGCCAGTACTTCTTTTTCTACCTGGGACTCTCGCGCGCCAGCGCCATGTCGAGCTCCATCATCGAGGCCAGCGCCAACTTCCTAGCCATCCTCTTTGCCGCCCTGGCGTTTCGCACCGAAAAGCTCGATGTGGCCAAGGTGCTCGGCTGTGTGCTGGGCTTTGCCGGCGTCGCGCTCGTCAACCTCTCGGGCGCAGATGGCACCTTTGGCTTCAGACTCGATGGCGAGGGCTTTATCCTAGCCTCCACTGTCGCGGGTGCTCTTTCGACCTGCCTGATCGGCATCTTCTCGCGCAAGCACGACGGCGTCTTGCTTGCCGGGTGGCAGTTCTTGGTCGGCGGCCTGGTCCTCACCGCCATCGGCTTTTTGATGGGTGGCGCGCTCTCCCCCACGGCGATTGTCCCCGCCATCGTGCTCATCATCTACATGGCGCTTATCTCCGCGGTCGCCTACTCGCTGTGGTCGCGCCTGCTTGCCGTCAACCCCGTCAGCCGCGTCTCGGTCTTTGGGTTTATGAACCCGGTCTTTGGCGTACTGCTGAGCGCACTGCTGCTTGGCGAGGGCGCCGGCACGAGCCCCGTTACTGTCATCGTTGCCCTGCTCTTGGTCTGCAGCGGCATCATCATCGTCAACAAACCCAAAAAAGCCTAGCGAACTGCCCTTATTTAGCAGAGAGATTCACATACTTTAGTTTAATGGAGTACATCGGTGAGCTGAGGGCCGCCACGCACGCAAGCGTGCGCCCCTTTTTCTAGCGTATCTGGACGCCGGCTTTCTTTTTCTCGGCCTTGACGCGGTAGAGCTCCGCGTCGGCAGCACGAAGCAAGTCTTGCCAGGTATCGACGCCATCACCAACCCGTGCGTAGCCGATGGACATCCGCAACAGATACGGAACCTCGGCGCGCGCGAGCTCGTCGTTGATTGTCGCGCACAGATGCATGATATCCTGTTCCGCCACTACCTTTTGGAGCACCACGAACTCATCGCCACCATAACGTGCGATAAAGCCGCCAGACGCCGAGCAGACTTCTTTGAGCGCAGCAGATATGACCTGAAGAGCGTGGTCGCCCTCCACATGCCCATAGCGATCGTTAATCTGCTTAAAGCCGTCGGCGTCCATCATGAGAAGATACACATCGTCCGTATGACCAACATTTGAGAAGAGCGACAGCATATAGGTCTCAAAACGGTTGCGATTGTTGAGGCCAGTCAACGGGTCGGTCGAGATGAGCTGCTCCTGGCAGATGATATAGAGCAGCAACATGCTAATCATTATGCCGACACAAAGGCCAGGCACCGAGTATACGATCTGAAAGGTACCGCCCACCAGGGCCGGAATGGCGAAAAATGCTAAGGTTCGATAGATAGCCTTCGTCTGCAGGCTCTCGACCCTGCGAGATTGCACAAACGCATGCAGGGACGTATGTATAACGTAACAGTAGCTGACAATGGGCTGGATCATATAGGCAAAGCCGCGACGATACACGCCCTGCGAATCGATATAGAACAGGGCGTGCGTCCAGTAACTGGTAAAAGCCAGCACGACCACCAGAGCCGTAGGCAACGTTACAAGCACCACCCTATAGCGCGAGGTCACAAGGTGAGAACCCTGCATCGTCTCGGAATAGATAAACCAAATGAGACACGCGATGGCGAAGAGCGAAAACGAAACCGCGTTGGAAATCCAGTTGGCTGCAATGCCCAACGTACCGTCCACACCATCCGAAAGCGTCCAGATCATATCGAAGAAAATGTAGGCAGCAGACGTGTAGCCCAGCATGCTAAACAAAAGCTGCTGGGTGCTCGAGAACAGGGAGCGACGGCTTCGTACGGCAAGCCCGATAAGAACAATCATGCATAGCAGGAATATCTCAATCTTGAGTGCCTTAACCACTAGACGCCCTCCCTTCAATATCCAAGTGGTCAGAATCGCCCGATTCGTGTCTGGGCAATAAACGCCCCTTTCTCCGCAGGGGTAAGGGGAATAATAGCAGAGCGCCCGAACGTCACTGCAAGACAGCTCTCGTTCGGGCGCTCAAACGGCGCGAGTTGCACGCCGGAATCATTGATGGGTATCGATTGCTACTCGCCATCGATGTCGGCCGCGACAGCCTCCTCGATGGCCTCGACACCGGCAGGCGACAGGTCTTCCTTGCTCTGGCAGAACTTCTTATCGACCCAGCCGGTCAGAATCGGGGCCATGATTGCCGTGATGATGACGGCAGTGGCGATCTGCGCATACGCGGTGGGCGCAAGCTCGGCATAGCGCGGAGCGACCTCGGCGAGGGCGACCGGCGTGGTCATGGCCGTGCCGGCAATGGTGGAACATGCCACAGCCGCCTTACCATTGCCGCCACACAGGCGCTCGAAGGCAAAGGTAATGGGACCGACGATAAAGAGCGTGATGAGGCCCAGCAGGATGCCCGAAATGCCACCGGCGATGAAGCTCGAAAGGCTCATGGACGCACCGAGCTGAAAACCAATTACAGCGATCGCGGGATTGGCGCCGGGAACCAGCAGGTTCTTGATAAACGGGAACAAGTTGCCCAGGACCATGCCGATAACAAGCGGCAGGATGGATCCGATGATGGTGCCGACGGGGATGTTGGCGAGACCCGAAACACCAAGGATGATCATCGTGACGGCGGGGCCGGCCGTAAAGAACAGGATACCGACAGCGCCCTGCTCGGACTCATCGCCGAACTCGCCCATGATGCCCGTATAGAGCGCCATGTTGCAAAACGTAATGCCGCCGATGATGGAAACCGAGCTCAGGCCTAAAAAGTTATCGTTAAAGAAGTACGCGACGCCCAGACCCAGCGCGGCTGCCACTACAAGCTTAGGAATCAGCACGACGATGCCGGTCTTGATGGCGCCCGGCGTGGACTTAAAGCTGATGCCGGCGCCCACGAACAGCAAGATCGCGGCAACGATGGTGTTGGAGCCGCCGCGGCAGGCAGCCGTAAAGAAGCCGCCGACCTCAAAGACCTGCGGGCAGAAGGTATTGAGCAAAAGGCCGACGATCATCGGATAGATCATGATGTCGCCCGGGATGCGCGGTACCTTGAATTTCTTTTGCTCGCTGGCGGTCGCTTCCTGTGCCATGAAACCCCCATTTCCGCTGACGCAGAACAAAAGCCCACGTCACGCTTTGCTACAGTAAAGTTTGACCATGGTACCAGAAGAAGCAGACCGCCTCGGTGAGAAATTCGATTCGTTAGGCCGGGACGATAACGCGTCCTGCTCCTATACGAGGCTCAAAACGATATAGAACACGATGCCCGAAACGCAGCACCACAACATCGACTTTGTCTTGATTGCCACCGCCACGACGCCGGTGGCCGCAATCCAGGGAACCAAGGCAGGCCAGAGTCCCGCGTCGAACGCGCCGGGGTTCACCAAGTCGTTGGCGACCAGCGCGGCAAAGGCAGCGGGCGGGATATAGCCCAGGGCCTCGGTAATGCGGGGCGACAGGGTCCGCCCGCGCAAGGCGAACGCCGGCGCGATGCGAAAGAACGCGATAGCAGCCCACGACGACAGCCACAGAACCAAGAACTCGTTAGCGGGCATCGCGGGCACCTCTTCCGTCAAATACAGCATCGCACGCCAGCGCAATGGCAATGCCGACCACGACGCTTGCCGGCACGGCAATATTCGCGAGGCCCAAGAACTTGCATACGGCGACGGACACCGCGCCCGAAACCGCCGCGACAACGTTACCGCGCGACAGCCGCTGCGAAAAGAGCAGGCAGATAAAGAGCGAGGTGCAGACAAAGGCTGCAATGGCGGTGGGAACATCGACAACGGCGCCGACGATGGCGCCCATCGTACACGAAACGCCCCATGTTGCGATGAGGATCACGTTGAGCACAAAGGACTCGCGCGGGCCCCAATCCTCCCCTTCAACCAACTTGGCAAGCGAGATGCCATATGCCTCCTCGGTAAGTGTCGCGGCAACAGCCAGCGTCTGACGCTTCGAGGCACCCCTCAGATGCGGTGCGATCGATGCCGAGTAAAGCGCAAAACGCGAGGAGATGGCGGCAACGCTCGCGACGATCGATGCTGCCGGCACACCCGCCAGCCACAGGTTGCAGATCATAAACTGGCCGCTGCCCGTCACAAACGTACTGCTCAGGGCAAAGACCATCCAGGGCTCCATTCCCGTCTGCCCCATGATCATTCCGCACGGCGCGCCTATTGCAACATAGGTAAGCATCACCGGCCAGACGGTTCTAACGATTTTGAGCACCATACGCTTCTCATCCTGACAAGGTCTCCGAGCCGCATGTAGCGATACGGCAGAATCATCATCCGACAGCAACCGAGTTCACCTACAATTGCCACCGGATCGAAAGACACAACTTTTTAGGAAGTCATTATGACAGCTATCGATCGAGACCGGGCGCGCGCGGCCTTCAAAAGCTACACCGATGCCTACGACGCCACCAACCCACGCATCGCGCTCAAAATCGAGCATACGTACCACGTGGCCGAGGCATGCGATGCCGTAGCGCGCGAGCAGGGCTGGTCGTCAGAAGATATTGACCTGGCATGGCTTTGCGGCCTGCTACACGATATGGGCCGCTTTGAGCAGCTGCGACGCTGGGACACCTTTAAGGACGCCGAGAGCATGAGCCATGCGGCGCTGGGCATCGAGGTCCTCTTTGGCGAGAATCCCGCCGATGCACCCGCCACGACAAACATCCGTGACTTTATCGAAACCGGTGCGCATGACGAGCTCATCCGAGCGAGCATCGCCTATCACAGCGACTTTCGCCTGCCGGCACAACTCGACGAGCGTACACGGTGCTTCTGCGATATCGTGCGCGATGGTGACAAGATCGACATTATGCGCACCATCGCCGACAGCACCGTCGACACTATCCTCAAGGTGGACGAGAAGACGTTTCTCGGCAGCCGTTTCTCGTCGCCGACACTTGCCGCCTTTGACGAGCACCGCTGCGTCGCACGCGATGAGCGCGATGAGCCCGCCGACTTCTTGGTGGGGCTTATCTGCTTTATGTTTGAGCTCGTCTATCCAGCAAGCCGCGCGCTGGCGCGCGAACAGGGCGATATCTACCGCCTGCTCGACGCACCCTTTGGCATTACGCGCCCCTTTACCAATCCCACCACGCAAGCGACCTGGGAGTGCCTAAAGGACGAGATGCGCGACTGGCTGGCGCGCGCCTAGCGCTCAAGCTGGGCCAGCAGCTCCTCGACGACCTCGACGGCGTCCCCAACAACCTTGTACTGGGCAGCACCGAAAATGGGGGCATCCGGGTCCTCGTTGATGGCGATAATGCACTCCGCCCCACCGATGCCGGCAAGATGCTGAATGGCGCCCGAAACACCGATACTCACGAGAAGCTTGGGCGAAACCGATACGCCCGTCTGGCCAATCTGATGGCGATACTCCAACCAGCCGGCCTCCACGACAGGTCGCGTGCAGCCAAGCTCGGCTCCCAGAGCCTCGGCGAGCCTTCGCATCAACGGCAGGTTTTTCTTGGAACCAATGCCGCGACCCACCACGACCAGGCACTCGGCATTGGCGATCGAGGGCTGCTGTCCCCACTCCTCGGCGGGAATCGAGATCTCGACACGAGCCTTAGCATCATCCGCAAGCGATATCTGGGTGATCGTGCCAGAGCGGCCGTAGTCGAAGTCGGGAGCCTTAAAGATACCGGGGCGCACCGTTGCCATCTGCGGACGGTGGTTGGGGCAAATGATGGTGGCCATCAGGTTGCCGCCAAACGCCGGACGCGTCTGTTGCAGCAGTCCCGTCTCTGCATCCATCGAAAGTACGGTGCAGTCAGCCGTAAGGCCCGTCTGCAAACGCACGGCAACGCCGGGTGCCAGTTCGCGACCAAAAGCGGTCGCACCGTATAGGATGGCCTCGGGTTTGCGTTCGGCTACCAAATCGCAGATCAAGCGGGCGTAGACCTCCGCATCGTTTTGGCGCAGGCGCTCGTCGCGACAGGCCAGGACTTCGTCGGCGCCCGCGCAAACCAGATGCTCCAGGTCACCGAGAGAACCCTCGGGGCCCATACCGACCAGCGCCACCAAACGGCAGCCACGAGCATCGGCAAGCTCGCGGCCCTTGCCCATGAGCTCATAGGCAACGGGATTCACCGTATAGTGCTCGTCGGTCTGCGCGAATACCCAAATGTCTCGGTACGCATCGAGGCCAACCGCACCAGCGGCCTCATCACGCTCGATCGAGATAGCGTTGACAGGGCAGGCGTCGACGCACCCACCGCATAGGATGCAGCCGTCGGTTACGCGGGCGCATCGGCTTGATCGCTCGCCTTCCACTACGATGCCGCCCGAGGCACAGGCGCGAACGCAGCGACCGCAACCGATGCAGGCTTCGCTATCGATATTCAATCCGCTCATCTATGCCATCCCCTCGATAATCTTGGCGAGCTTTTCCGCCTGCTCGGATGCCGTGCCCTCAACGGTCTCGCACGTTTGATCACGGTCGGGCACAAACGAGCGCACGACCTGCGTCGGCGATCCGGCAAGACCGCAACGCGAGGGGTCGGCGTTCACGTCGGCAGCGCTGACCACGCGCACGTCCGCATCCTCGGATGCGCGGATACCGGCAATACTCGGCATACGCAGCTGGCCAATCTCCTTGGCGGTCGTCATCGCACACGGCATCTCAAGATAGACCGTCTCCTCGCCGGCATCGCAGCCGTGAACAAGCGCCAGTGAACCACAGGTCGTAAAGCCCGCGCTCTGCACGCAGCTCACGTCGGTCACACAGGGAATCTCAAAAGCACCGGCCAGCTCGGGGCCGATCTGGGCCGTATCGCCGTCCACTGCCATCTTGCCGCAGATGAGCAGGTCGAAGTCCTCGTCGAGAGCCTCGATGCCGCATTTGAGGGCATAGGTGGTGGCTAGGGTATCGGCACCTGCAAAGGCGCGATCGGTCAGCAGCAGCGCGTCGTCGGCACCTCGAGCGATGCAGTCGCGCAGCAGCGACTCGGTCGCGTGGATGCCCATCGACACCACCGTTACGCGCACGTCCATGCCAAAGCCGATAAAGTCGTCTTTCAGCGCCAGCGCGCATTCCAAAGCGCTCGCATCAAAGGGATTAATGACCGCCTGCTTGCCATCGCGCACGATGGTATTGGTCTTGGGGTCCATCTTGACCTCGGTGCTGCCCGGCACGGCCTTGACGCACACCACCATATGGAAATCGCTCATCTTCACGCGCCCCCTTTCTGGACGAGCTCATCCAAGAGCTTCTCCGAAAACAGGTTGCCGCGACCCAGCTGCCCGTCGGGATCGAGCTGGAGCTTGAGCCGCGCCGACTCGACCATAGCCTCGTGACCGTACATCGTCTCCAAAAAGCCCGCCTTGATCTTACCGACGCCATGCTCGGCAGAAACGGCACCGCCCATGGCCGTGACCTCGGAAGCCCACTGGGCAAAGAGTTCTCCGCCGCGGCGGTAATCCTGCGCATCGCGCGGCAGAATGTTCACATGCAGATGGTTGTTACCGATGTGCCCCCAGGCGGCAGATTCAAGCCCACTTTCGGACAACGTACGGCGATAAAGGGCGATGACATCGGCCAAGCGTGCGTTGGGCACCGACATGTCCGACCCCAGTTTGGTGATGGTAGGATCCGTGCGGCGACGCTCGTCGATGAGCATGTTGACGCTCTCGGGCACCGCATGGCGGAAGAATCGCTGACACTCGCGATCGACCTCGGTGCGCGCAACCCAGGTCGCGTCGTCGTGGCCGCCCGCAAGCTCCAAAACCCATCCCAGGTGGTACAGCTCCTCAGTCGCCTGGGCTTCGTCGTCGCAGTCGAGCTCCACGTAGACACAGACCTTGGCCTCTTTGTCGAGCGCCGGCAGCGAGGCAAACGCCGTCGACTGCTCGCGCTGGCGACGTAGAATATCCAGGGCGCCAGCGTCGAAGTACTCGATGGCAGCCGCATGGGACAGGACGGGACGCACGGAATCGGTAAAGGACACGGCCTTGTCTTCGCTATCGAAAAAGCAACTCACACCCCAAACGACCGCAGGCGCCGCCTGCAGGGCAATCTCGAGCTCGGTGATAACGCCGAGCGTGCCGCACGCGCCGATAAAGAGGTCGATGGCGTCCATATCGTCCGCAACGAAATAGCCTGAGGCATTTTTTGTCTCGGGCATGGTATAGCCGGGAAGATCGAGCTCGAGCGTACGGCCCGCTGCCGTCACGAGCGACAGGTGGCGGCCCTGGGCAAAAGCCTCGCCGCGCTGAAGCTCAAGCAAATCGCCATCAGCCAGTGCGACGTGGAGTCCCGTGATATGCGGGCGCATGGGGCCGTAAGCGTAGCTGCGGGCGCCGGAGGCGTTGCATGCCGCCATGCCACCCAGACAGGCAGATGCCTCGGTGGGATCGGTGGGAAAGAACTGCTCGGGGGACTCTTGGAACTCCTCGTAGGCCTCAAGCGATGCCTGGTCCCAACCAGCGGTCGGCAGTACCTTCTTGCTCAGCTGCTTACGCAGCTCCGAGAGCACAACGCCCGGCTCCACGCGCAGCAGAAATTGGCCTTGTTCATCGCGGCGAAGGCCCAAGTAGCGATTCATACGGGAAGTATTGAGGATATGCCCGCCGTGGGGCACGGCACCGGCGGCAAGGCCGGTTCGGGCGCCCTGAACCGTTACCGGGACACGCTCGGCATGGAGCTTTTCCAAAATGGCACGGACCTCGTCTTCCGTTGTCGGAAACGAGATGCTCGAGGCCTCGCCCGATGCGCGAGACTCGTCGCGACCATACTCTTCGAACTCGTCGGTGAAGGGTTTGATGGTTGCAGACACGCGAACTCCCCCTTTAGCTAACTACAGTATTTGCAGGGAGATGTTACCGCATCGTTTCGTCGACGTGTTCGAGACCGTCTCCATAATTGGCGATTTTTACGTTCGTGCAATTCGGCGAGCGGCTTGATTTCCTCGGCAGACGATGCTTTTGACACATATGGCCCCGCCGTCGCCGACCGCGCGATTGTCGCTTGAAAAAAGTTGGAGTATTTTTTGCCGCCTTTTACCTGCGGAGACACCAATCCGTCAAGCATTTGGTCAGCAATTGGTCAAGTAGTGGCTGATACCGTCGGCATCGACAGCCAAAACCGACAGAAGTTTTGGCCCCAGAAGCAGGGAGGTTCCCATGGCATATTACTGGCCCCAGTACGGCATCGCCATCGAAGTCGACGACGATCCCCATCTCCTGCCTTTCGACGAAGAGGCATTCCCCGATACGACGGTCTACCACGTTACCACCGATGTGATCTGCGACCCCGAGTCGTTCTCGGCGCTCGCCCACCGCATCGCGCATATCCACGACATCGAGCTCCCTCCCGACTTCGACGAGCTTGTCTACTCACGCCGCCTGATGCTTCACATGCTCTTTGGAGCGAACCCGTCCACCTTTGCGCGCATCTATACCGCCAAGGATGCCGCATGAGCGCGAAGAAGCCACCCCACTTTGCAGGCCTGGGTCGTCGCAAGAAGCTCATCCTTGCCTGTTTGGCCATCGTCTGTGCCCTTGTCGCCGTAGGACTATACGCTTGGCAGTCGCAGCCCGTACCCGAGGCGGGCGCTTCGGTTACGACGGCCGAGGGCAAAACGCGTCAGGAAATCCAAGATGAGCTCGACGCCATCGTCCGCGACAACATGATGACGATTTCGGTCGCACCGGTCGCTCAGCTGCAGGAGGACGGCAAGCTGCGCGTCAACGTGCAAAACGTCCAAGACAATAAATTTCCCCAGCGATTCCGCGTCATCCAAAACGACGAGACCATGTACGAATCCGGTGTGGTCGAGACCGGCAAGACAATCGAAACGTGCCCCGCCGGCGACATCAAAGAAGGCGAGGCGTACATCGAGATCCAGGCACTCGATGCCAAGACCCTCGACAGCCACGGCAATCCGACACGTGTCAAGGTGCGGGTTGAGCAAGCCGAGAACTAGCTTTTCCGGCCGACGCGGCACCGCACGCAATTCACCAGCATTCGTCCAATCATCGCGGGGACGGCCCGCGGCGAATAGAAAGGAACGACCATGGACATCACCAGGAACATGAACGGAGCCAGAGCGCTCGTCGTGGGCGCAGGGCTCGCGCTCGCGCTCGCAATGGGCGCCGCCCCGACGCCAGCTATGGCAGCCGGGCGCGTTGGAACCACGAAAGTAATGGTCAGGACCGAGATCGACAACGTTGAGTTCAAAGTTCCGACGGTTATTCCCTTCGTCGCCAAGGCCGACGGCACGCTTCAGGGCCCCTCAGAAGACGCGACCACCATCGACAATCATTCGGCCTACGGCATCCATGTCACCAACATGAAGATCGACGCCATGAACACCTGGACCATTGCTGCCGACGCCAAAGCCGGAACCGCACAGAACTCCATCGACTTTAAGGTCGGCCCCGACGGCGCACTCCAGAACGCCAGCGCCGCAACGCAGGGGACGGGCCTCGATCTTTCCAAGAATGCAGCCTTCGACATGGGCTACCAGGGCATTGCCGGCGGCAAGGACAAAATTAAGCTCAAGACAAGCGGAAACGTCGCCCGCGTCACGCGCGACATCTTCCGCGTAACCGGCGAAGGCGATCAGGTTGCAACGATCACCTGGACGGTCGAGCCCGGTGCGCACACGGCATAAGGCTGTCGCCCTGGCCGCCGCCGTCAGCATCCTAGCGTTTGGGCCAGCCATGGCCTTTGCCCAGCAAGAACAGGCGCAGGCCGCCACGCAAGTGACGGTCGACCTCTCGGAGCTCGACCGCGGCGACCGCGAGGAACCGTTGGCGCAGACAGGCGACAGACGATGGCTCTTGGCAGCAGGCGCCGCAGCAGCAGGCGCGGGGACCGCCGGCCTCGGTCTGCACATCAAACGCAGCCAGAAACAAAACACGGACAGGCCGCACTAAATTAGCTAAGGAGACCCCATGGCATCAAAGAACCTTTTGCCCGTCGTCGCACTCTGCGGCGCGCTCGCAACCGGAACGCCCGTCGCCGCTTGGGCGACTCCCGTCATGGCAGACTCCTTACCAGCAGCCCTAAGCTCCGCACCAAATCCGTCGAGTGCCATTGCGTGTAAGCGTTTTTCGATCGCACAAGCCGCAATCTCAACCTCGGGATGCCTTCGTCGTAATACGGACGGCTCGATAGTCGTGGATATCAATCGTTCGAACAAGGCAAACGGCTCCCAGGCGGGGTGCGCCGTCTGCATGTGGCGCTCGGTTGTGCTCGATGCGGATGGCGATCCATGCAATTTAGAGCTGCGCATCGACATCGCTTCGGTCGATGACTCGGCGAACGGAGCGAAGGTCGCCTTCGACGGTACGTTTTTCGAGAAAGGAGGCGGTATATGTCTGGGCTGCGCCGCCGCGAATGCAGACGATGCGCAGCCCACCCTCTCATTCACGGCATCGTTGCGACTGACCAAAGCCGGCACCGATGCCATCGCGGCGGGAGAAGCGTCCCTGCTGTTCTACGCCGTCAGCGCCAAAGACACAAACGCTCATTTCGAGAAGCCAGCCGGATCACTCAGTCTTACACGAGGGATAGAGGCAGGCCCTATTGAAATCGATGCCCACGCGCAAAGCAGGCAACGCATTCTTGCCGACCCGGCGCTTCTCGAAATGGAGTGGAACGGATCCGGAGCCATCGGAATTCTCCCCTCCGCGCTTGACGCCAAGACGCTCCCCTCAAACGACGAACCCATCAACGCAACCATACAAGAAGAGAGCGCGGATAAAGAAGCAGGTGCGGGCGACACGCCGTCGCCGACAAACAGCGCCCCAGCTTCTTTCGAAGCACCGAATGAGCCCGCTGCCGATCCAAACGATCCCGAGCTCGCGGACAGTCTGGGGCTTGCTGATCCTCAAGAGATCGATGAAGGTAACTGTTGCGTGCTTGCCGCACTCGACCACACAGAGGTCATCGACGCTGCGAACATCGAAGTTGCCGCCGCCAATCAGCCCGTCCGCAAGTCGGCTATCATCGCATTTCCCGAATCCATCGAAGTCGTCTTTTTGCCATCGGGCGAGGTCGTGGCCCCAACACTGCTCACCTTGTTGGGCGCCAAGAATACTCGAAACGAAATTAAAAAGGTCACGGTTGTCGACCCTGCAACCACCGCCAAGCTGCGTCTATACGCCGTTGCTCCAGACGGAGGCAAGACCTTGGAATTCGATGGTGACACACTCCTAGCCTGGCGACGTCTGGACATTATGCAAGACGTCTCGTATCAGATCGAACTCGAAGGGTTTGATCGTGCCCGCGATGCCAATATCATCGCCGCGGCTATTGAATCCCCGCAGCGGCTTATGACACTGCGCTTTGAATACTATCCCTATGTCCCGACAACCACCTGAGGCTTAAATGCTGCACATCATTCCTAACACCACTTATATAACGTATTAGATGAGTCGCGATGTGCCTCGCATTTCGTTCTGCTACGATTGCCACGTTGGCATCAATACAGGAGGGCTCATGCCGGGCTTGGGAACAATCATCAACGTTGTGCTTTTAGTTGCGGGCGGTCTTTTGGGATTAGCGGGCGGCCGCTTCATCACACCGCGCATCCAAGACACACTCATGAAAGCATCGGGGCTGTGCGTCCTGTTTATCGGCCTTGGCGGCACCATGCAAAAGATGCTCCTTATCGATGGGAAGGCGCTAGCGACCACCGGCACCACCATGCTCATCGTCTCATTTGCGCTCGGTTCGCTCATCGGCGAGGCCGTCAACTTGGAAGCCGCCATCGAGAACCTTGGCGAATGGCTCAAGCGCAAGACCGGCAGTGAGGGCGATAACGAGTTCACCAACGCTTTTGTCTCGACTTCACTCACCGTGTGTATCGGCGCCATGGCAATTGTGGGATCGATCCAGGACGGCCTGCTCGGCGACTGGTCAACGCTTGCCCTCAAGGGCGCACTGGACTGCATCATCGTCTGCACCATGACGGCGTCGCTCGGACGCGGCTGCATCTTCTCGGCCCTGCCCGTAGCCGTGTTCCAGGGGACGATCACGTTGTTTGCCGGCGCGCTCTCCCCCATCATGACCACAGCAGCCCTCAACAGCCTTTCGCTCGTAGGCTCCATGCTCATCTTCTGCGTCGGCGTCAACCTCATCCGTCCTCAGACCTTCCGCACGGCCAATATGCTCCCCTCCGTCGTCATCGCCGTCATCTACGCCCTCCTGTTCTAAATCTATCAACGCAGCGGTATCTCGAACACCTGTTTGATGCTGTGCTATGATATGAGGTCACCGTAGCTGCGTTCGAGAGGAGGAGCGGTGGCCGACCAGGACATCAAGATGCTCATCGAGCGCATTATGGCCGAGGCCCGGACCCATCAGTCTGCCCGCTTCTCACATGAAGTCTACGCAGACGAGCCGATTCTCAAAACCGGCCGACAGATGCAGAATTTCCTCCCCGACCAGTACCGTAAAATGCGCGAGATATCGCGCTGGCAGGATGACCCCAAGGGCGGTGCGGGCCGCTGGCTTTCGGAAGCCGAGCTTTTTTACCGCCAGGGCCTGCTGATGGCCGACTTTGAGGACGACTGTCCCTACAACGGCACCTTTAAGTCGTACTTTCCCACCTACAACGCCATGAGCGACCGGCAGCTGCGCGGCTACTTTACCTGGCGTGCCCAAGTGCGCCGCGGAACCGTCGAGGAAACGTCTACGTCCTTTGCCTTTCTGTATCTCTATGAGCTGATTTGCGGCATTGGCGTAGATGACCCGCTCGACGGTTTTAACAAGATCAAGGCCTTTTGGGATGTCTATCGCGCCTTCGAGCCCGGCATTGATCGGTTTGCACGCGTGTGGTTGCAGGATTACGCCGTATTCCATGGGCTCGACCCCAAGCTGCTCCGCGACTCTAAAACCGTCATGTTCGATAACGCCCTTATCGAGCTGCGGCGCGCGGCACGAGACCTTGTACCGGCACCGGCACCGTCCGACCAGACCCCCAAACGTCGCAAAACCTCCGAGCCCACGCTCCCCCTTCCGCCCGATGAGGTGCGCGAGGAGCGACTCATGGCCGCCATCAACGCCCTCTCCACGTACAACCTAAGTAACTCGCGGCTCGACCGCAGCCACCACCGCGATCTGCGCCACGTGGCATGCGCCGTGTATGTCCGCATGGCGCGCTACTATGACACGCACCGAAAGACCGGCATCGTAGCGAGCTTGTTTGGGGAGGAGACGGCCATGCCCTACACCATGTTTGCCTCGGCCGTATTCTTTGCGCCCGAGCGCCACGAGGACTGCGAATACCGCCTGGATCCCATCCACATCTACCGTTGCCAAAACGGCTTTTGGGAATGTATGCGTATCCATGGTAGTAGGCAAAAGAGCAGCAAGCTCGGTGAAATGATGCGCGCCTGCGACCAACGCCTGCGCCTGGCGCTGGACCCCGCCCATCCCCTTAAGGAAGAAAAGGTCCCCAAATATCTGGCCAAGATTATCGATGACGAGATCATGGCATGGCTTTCGTGGGACGCCGCACACCAGCCCGTCAAGATCGATATCGATCTGAGTCAGCTGGGGCACATTCGGAGCGCCGCTGCGCAAACGCGCGAAGCACTTTTAATCGACGAAGAGCGCGAGGACGGCGCACCTGTGGAAGCCGAGGCAGCGGACTCAGGGCAACCGGAAGCCGAGCCCGTAGCCGACGCGATTGTCGAGGCGGTCGCGGCACCCATTCGGCAGGACGAGACCGACGAGCCAACCATATCCACCGAACAGTTTGGTGTCGTGGCACCGCTTCTCGCGCCGACGCCCGCGTTCGCAGCTGTTGCGCCCGCTGACGCCACGAACGAACTCACGCCTGCCGCAGACGCCTATCTCCGCGCGCTGCTCGAGCACAACGCAGTACAGGCGGAATCGGCGGTAGTGCAATCGGGGCAGAGCGAGGACATGCTCGTCGACAGCATCAACGAGGCGCTCTTTGACCTGGTGGGCGACACCGTAATTGAATTTAGCGCGGCAGGGCCGCAGATTATCGAGGACTACGAAGCAGACGTGAGAGGATACCTAGACCATGAGTGATACCGCATCCGCAGCGCCCCGTGTACCCAAACGCGTCGCCGCCGTTATCCTTAACTCGCTCAAGGGCGGCGTGGTCCCGCGCATCGGCCTTCCCTATATCACCGTGGGTCGCGAGGTCGAGATTCGCGCCCTGCTCACCGATTTGAGTCTCATCGCCGATGGCGGCGCGAGCTTCCGCTTCTTAGTCGGTCGTTACGGCGCCGGCAAGAGCTTTTTGCTCCAGACCATCCGCACGCACGCCATGGGCGAGGGATTCGTCGTCGCTGATGCCGACCTGTCGCCCGAGCGCCGCCTGCAGGGCGGTCAGGGACAGGGCCTTGCCACCTACCGCGAGCTCATCCGCAATATATCGACCAAGACGCGCCCCGAGGGTGGTGCGCTCAACCTTATTTTGGATCGCTGGGTCGCCTCGTGTGCCGACGTCGACGAGTCGGTCGTCAATGCCCAACTGGCCCCGCTCGAGGAGATGGTCCACGGCTTCGACTTCACCCGCATGCTCCGCCGCTATCGCATGGCCGTATCCGAGGGCGATGAAGAGGCTATGAGCCGCGTGACCAAATGGATTCGCGGCGAGTACCGCACCAAGAGCGAGGCACGCGCTGAGCTGGGCTCCTCGACCATCATCAGCGATGACGACTGGTACGACTACGTTAAGCTCATTGCACGCTTTTTGGTCTGCAGCGGATACAAGGGCATGCTGGTGCTCATCGACGAACTCGTGAATCTGTACAAGATTCCCAACGCGATCACGCGCCAATACAACTACGAGAAGATCCTGACTATGTACAACGACACGCTCCAGGGCAAGGCGCAGTACCTGGGCATGATCATGGGCGGCACGCCAACCTCCATCGAAGACCGCCGCCGCGGCGTGTTCTCCTACGAAGCTCTGCGCAGCCGACTCGCTCAGGGTCGCTTTGCGCGAGATGATCTCAAAGACATGCTCGCGCCCATCATCCGCCTGCAGCCGCTCACCTACGAGGAGCTGCTGGTGCTCATCGAAAAGCTCATGCAGATCCATGCCGGCTACTTTGGCTGGACGCCCACGCTTACCGAGAACGACTTGGTGAACTTTCTCAAGATTGAGTTTGGCCGCGTGGGAGCCGATACGCACCTGACGCCCCGTGAGGTCATTCGTGACTTTATCGAGCTGCTCGATATCCTGTGTCAGAACCCCGATGCAAATGTGGCCGAGTTGCTGCAAAGCGTCGGCGGCGACGCGCTGGCGCCGGCAGCCGCAACAGGGGACGCCCGGCCCCCCAGGGGGCGCGTCCCAATCGT
>UQHO01000017.1 GCA_900540995.1 uncultured Collinsella sp.
CGGCCCGCGCAGCGTCGGCCGGTTACGGCGTTTGGCAAAACGCCGTAACTCTAAAGTTCGGTTACCTCAACACTGTTGTAGATCTCGTCCCAGCGATCCATGACCAGGTGGCCGGTCTTGGGATCCATGGCGTTGAGCTTGCCGCAGGTATTGGCGGTCTTGAGCACCGTGACGTCGTCGGCGCCAGCAGCAATGGCATGTGCGAAGCCGGCGATGGTCGAGTCACCGGAACCCGTCGCGTTGACAGCGGCAATCGCGGGCGTCTTGGCACGGAACGCACGGCCCTCATGGAAGCCTACCGAACCGGCAGCACCCATCGAGACGACAACCCAGGGAATACCGGCAAAACGTCCGTCGGCGGCAAGCGCCTCGCGCAGCGCGTCGACGTCGTCGGTCGTAAAGGACGTGCCCAGCAGACCGTTAATCTCGGTCAGGTTGGGCTTTACGAGCTCAGGCTTAGCGTCGGACTCCAGCGCGGCCTCCAGCGAAGCGCCCGAGGTGTCGAGCAGTACCTTGGCGCCCGCCTCCTCGGCAATTTTAACCAGCTCGGCATAATAGCCGGCATCGACGCCACGCGGCAGCGAGCCCGAAAGTGTCACGACGTCCGCCTTAGCAGCAAGCTCGGCGAACTTTGCCGTGAAGGCCTCGAGCTCGGCAGGGGCAATCTGCGGGCCGCTCTCGAGCAGCTCGGTCTGATTGCCCTCGTGCAGGATATTCAGACAAATGCGCGTCTCGCCGGCGATGGGCACAAAGTCGTTCTTAACGCCATCGGCATCCATAAGCTCGGCCATATAGGCGCCCATGTGGCCGCCGAGCAGACCGGTTGCGAGCACATCGTCGCCCAGCTGCAACAGCACACGGCTCACGTTGAGGCCCTTACCGCCAGCGGTCTTTTCGGGCGTCACGCGGTTCACGTCGTCGATGATCAGCTTGTCGAGCTGATAGCGCGTATCAATCGACGGGTTCATGGTAACGGTCAGAATCATGTTGAACTCCTGTTTCCGGGGCACGACGTGTGCGTCCCCAAACATACGATAGCTCGTTAAAGAATCTCGATCTCAAAGCCGCGAGTGACGGTCTCCCCCGGCTTGGCCACCAGGCAGCCACGTTTGTGCTCCAGGACATCGTCCTCATCGGAGCAGGTGGACAGACCGCCCCACGGCTCAACGGCCACAAAGTCGCCCTCGGGCTTGCTCCACACAATCAGGTACGGCATATCGGGGAATGTCAGGCGCACGCCCTTGTCCTCGGTCTTCTTGGTCAGCGTGACCACGCGACTCTCGAGCACATCAAAGATGGTCTCGGCAAAGTCGAAGAGCTCGTGGGTAAGCGGCAGGTCGTGGCCAACCATCGGGTTCTTGCTGCGATGCTCAACATCGATCAGGCCCGTCGAGGGAACGGCGGTGCAGAGCTCTGCCGCCTCACGCTGCTCAAAACGGAGCTCATAATCGTCGTAGGACTCGCCCTCGTCGAGCGGGCACTTAAAGCCGGGGTGACCGCCCACAAAGAACGGCATGTCCTCGGTCCCCTCGTTGGTCACCTCATACGACACGCTCACCTTTGCTGCATCGACCGTATAGCGCGCAACGATCTTAAACGGATACGGGTATTGCTCGAGCAGCTCGGCGTGGTCGGCAGAGCTTAGGCTCAGCGCAACCATGCTGTCGCCCTGCTCCTCGAGCTTCCACTCCTGCTTGCGGGCAAAGCCGTGACGGGCAAGCTTGACCTCGTGGCCGCCCATGGTCATCGCGCGGCCGTCACGAAGGCCGCCGCAGATCGGGAAGCAAATGGGTGCCTGGCCCGACCAGACCGATGGGTCGCCCTGCCACAGGTACTCGCGACCGTTGGCTTTAATCGAAGTGAACGATCCGCCAGCCGTGCTCAGTGCCACGCGAACAGAACCGTTATCAAGAACAAACTCCATAGGAGCCTTCCCTTTCTTACGCCAGCCCGCCGAGTCAATGGGCTGATAGAAAACCGGCCCGCGCCCCTCACAGAAACGCGAGCCGTCAACGGACTAGTTAATTACGCCGGATACCCGCTAATCATGGTATTCGCCGCGGTCCCACTTCTCGAGGAACTCATCGAAGAAGTGTGGGTCGGCCTGAGCCTCGGCGTCGGCCTTGTTGCAGGCATCGATCTTGGCAATCAGGGCATCGTGCTCGGGAGTCTTCTCGTAAGGCTCCTCCAGGAAGGCAAGCATAATGTCAGCCATCAGGAACTCGCCGGTAATCTTGCCGCCAAAGCCCACGATGTTGGCGTTGAGCTCGCGACGGGCATACAGGGCAGAGGTCATGTCGCGGACCAGGGCGCAGCGAGCGCCGGGAACCTTGTTAACGGCGTTGGTGATACCGATGCCGGTACCGCACAGGGCCACACCAAAATCGGCCTTACCGCTGGCGACGGCCTCGCCTACGGCCTTGCCGTAGATGGGGTAATGCGTGCGGCTGTGGCTGTAGGTGCCGCAGTCGAGCACCTTGTAGCCAGCCTGCTCTAGGCGGTCGGCCAGGTAGATCTTCTCGTCCGTAACGATATGGTCGCAACCGATTGCGATGGTCTTCTTCATCAGAACGTCCTTTCGTCTGAATTCACAAGGTAAGGTAGAAGTTCGAGTTCTCGGTGGCTCTCGTTAGGCCATCTTGTTGAGCATGTCGACACGAATCTGGTGACGACCGCCGGCGTACTGAGCGCGTAGGAACTCGCGGGCGATCTTCTTGGCGACCTCGGTGCCAACGACGCCCGGGCCCATGGTGACCATGCGCGAACCGTTGTGCTCGCGGGTCATGTAGGCGGAACGCTCGTCGGAAATGTTGGCGACGACCATGCCCTTGATCTTGACGGCGGCCATATAGGAACCGACGCCGTACTTATCGAAGGCAAAGCCCTGGGAATCCTTGTGCTCCAGCAGGTCCTTGGCGACGGCGGTCGCGGAATCGACAAAGTCCGCGGCAGGGGTCTCGGAATAGTCGACGACCTCGTGACCGTCGGAGATGAGCATCTCCTTGATGGACTCCTTCATCGACATACCGTCGGCATCGGAAGCGATTACAACCCTCATGACATCCTCCTTGAGAGATACGCAGGTGCGTAGTTTCTGTTTGGAAGTGTTGAATCGCGTTCAGGTCCGGGCATCTGAATGTGCGGTTCTTCACTGTTCATGTTTATTTGAACATATTCGAACAGTAACTGCAACAACTATTTGTTTGTCTTTGTTCTTTTTTGAACAAAGACCGTTCGCGGATGATAGTCAACCGTTTGGGCGTAGTTAGTTTCGGATCGCCATGAACCAAGCACACAAAAGGCGGCCGAGATGCGCCTCGACCGCCTATTCAGCTGACTTATATATGCGCCACGAGAGCTCTGCGGCTACTCAGTCTGTCCACTCTTCTTGGCGTGCTTGGACGGAGCACTCAAAAAGCGACCCGTCAGATAGTTCGTCGGGCCGGAGATATCGATCCCCAGCAGTACGTGCCCAAGCCACAGGAATGCAGCAAGCACCAGCAGCGGAATCACGCACGAGGTCACAATCATCACGATGACGCCTTCGATCAGATCGGTCACCTGCTGCACAACCTCGTCGGTCATCGACTTGGCGCTATCGGTCACCGAAGTCAGTAGACTCGAGGCGCCTTCGGTCAGCTGCTCAAGCACGTTTTTGTCCGTTTTGACTTTGGATTTCTTTTCACTCTTTGACGAGCTCGCATCAGCCGCGCTTGTCGCCTTTTGCTCGGGCTGCTCGATACTCACCTGGTACGTCTCGTCGACCTTTTGCGACACCCACACGCTCGCGGGCACCAACGCCATGCCGATCATGGCGACCACCAGCACGCGCGTCGCCACGCGGCGCAGGACGGCGCTCGTGCTCCAGCGCCCGTGAATGCCAAGCGACGCTGCAAAGAGCACCAGCGCAAACGGAATCAGGATACCCAGACCAACCGACCACAAAATGGTTAGCAGGTATTTCTCGAGATAGAGCACGGCAAGTACGATGCCCAAGTTTCCCGAAAGCTGTGCGAGTTGTTCGGCGACCGGCGTTCCCGTATCGCCCGGCAGCGCAGTGATGCCCGCAGATAGGGCGACGCACGAGGTCGTGAGCGCCAACACGTTGCCCTTCTTTTGATCGATGACCTCGATGGTGGAGTCCCAAGTCTTGGTATCGGCAAAATGCGGACGAGCTACAAAGCGCGACAGTAGCGCCAGTACCACGAGCGCAACGATGAAGCCAATCTGCAGTTTTTTATTTGCGCACACGACATCGGACAGGCTGGGCTGCAGTTCGGCCACCGTCGTATGCTCGGTAATTTGGACGGGGCGCCCGTGAGTCATCTCGCCCGCGTCTCTCTTTTGCATCAATCCGTTGTCCGGCATTTGGATACCTCCTCATTCCGGCCTGTATTGCGGATGGAAGTATACCCACGAAGCAAAATGTCCAACAGCACCCAATAAGTTGCGGTGAAATAGGGACTGTTTTATGCCTGCTAGCCCCTATTCAGTCCCTATTTCACCGCAACTTGGAGGAGAACAGAAAAAACCCTGCCGTGGGGCAGGGCTTTTGGAAGGGGACTTGGTTGTAAGAGTTCGTTAGGCGAGCTTAGCCTCGAGCTCGGCGATGCGCTTGTAGGCATCGATGGTAAAGCGGGTCTGCTTCTCCAGGATCATGGTGGTCATCAGGGTGTCCTGAGCGTGGGCCATGATGAAGGTCATCTCCATCTCGCCACCGCCGGCCTCCTGCGAAAGCAGCTTGGTCTGCGTGTCGTGAGCACCGATGAGCGCATCGCTCGCATCCTTGTGCAGCTGCTCGGCCTTCTCAAAATCACCTTCGCGAGCAGCATCGAGCGCTGCAAGCAGATCGGTCTGGGCGTCACCGGCGTATGCGACGATCTCGAATCCAACCATCGAGATTTCTTCTTTGGTTGCCATGTTGTGTTCCTTTCACATATGAACCAATGGAGAGCATCGCGTCCGGGCATACGCGCTGCGCTGTGTATGCTAGAAACAATAACATTCAAACAAAAAGGAACAATGCAAAACGAAATAATGCGCTATGAACGGTCGATTTTTGCCCGTGAACGGTTTTTAAACCAATTCGAACAATATCAAACACATTTAGCGACAACCTAAACAGGTCCGCGCCCTAGCGCAAATCGCGTACCGTATCGCCCTTTACGAGCACGCCGGGAATCAGCATGTGTTCCACGCCGGGCGCAACCCCCTCGGCGCCGGCAATCTTGTCGACCGCCCACATGCCGACGCGCTTGTTGTTAAAGCGCACCGTGGTCAGACGACGATCGGGCACGATCTCGCCCAGGCTGTCGTCAACGCCCACCACGCTCACGTCCTCGGGCACGCGCTTTCCGCGCGACTCGAGCCCGCGAATGCAGCCGTAGGCCATAGCGTCGTTGGAGGCATAAATGGCGGTACAGGTCGGATCGTCCGCCAGAGCCTGACCGGCAGCATACCCGCTCTGCGCCGTCCAATCGCCACGGATGAATCGCGGCGGCTCAATACCATGCGCGCGCAAAGTCTCGCGCCAGCCCTCCTCGCGCTGCATGCCCGAAAGCGAGCGCTCGGGACACGAGATAAAGTGCACGGTCTTGTGTCCCTGTCCTAGCAAGTACTCAACAACCTGGCGCGAGCAATCAAACTGGTCGTTATCGACCGTCGAGCACAGCGGGTGCTCCAACATGGTAACGAGCACCGTCTGCATACCGGGCAGCGGCTCGAAGGTGCCAAAGTCCGCCGGCATGCGATTCATGATCACGACCATGCCGTCTACCGGCAGCGCGCTCATACGCGACGATGCGCTCTCGAGGGTATAGGGATGTCCATCTACTTTAGTGAGGGTGATGGCATAGCCATGTTTGTCGGCCGCGGCGGCAAAGCCCTCCATACGGTCGAGGTTGCCGGTACCGGTAATGTTGAACATGGCGACGCCGACGGTCTTAAACTTGCCACGGCGCAGCGATCGACCGGCAAAATTGGGGCGATACCCCAGCTCGCGCATGGCGGCACGCACGCGTTCCTTGGTCTCGGGGCGCACACTGGGCGAATCGTGCACGGTGCGCGAGACCGTCTGCTCCGAGACGCCCGCGAGGCGCGCCACGTCTTTGACGGATACCGATTTTTTAACAGCGTCCATAGGAGATCTTTCTATGTCAACGATGCCATTGATGACATCCTGCGCAGTCATTTTAAACGCTTTCAAGTATATCCAACGCCTCCCCCACCATACGCTCACCACCCAAAACCTACCGTTCACCGACATTTTTGCTTCCCCGAACGGCTTTTGGCGCCCAAATGTTAACGTTGCCATTGTGCAAACACGGAGCCACCGGGCGGCTCAAACGTTTACGCATAAGGAATCGACGGTTCGCAGGCACAGGAACCACCGGTTCGCGTCTTTTTTTGTGTCGCAAAATGGCAACGTCAACATTTTGGCAATCGAACGTCAAAAGCTACCATCGTTGCTAACCCACCGACTCTTAGGAGCATTGCATGGAGCAACTCATCGCCATCATCGAAAAGGGCCAGCCCTTTTTCAACGCGATCGCCCGCAACAAGTACCTCAAGGCGATCCGCGACGGCTTTATCTCCGTCATCCCCATCATCATCTTCTCGTCCATCTTCTGCCTGGTAGCCTCGGTCCCCAACATCTGGGGTTTCTACTGGCCCGATGACATCAACAACGCTCTGTGGAAGTGCTACAACTACTCCATGGGCATCCTGGCCATCGCCTGCGCCGCCACCACGGCCAAGCACTTCGCCGACGCTCAGAACCGCGACCTGCCCAAGAATAACCAGATTAACTTTATCTCATGCATGTGCGCGGCCATCGTCGGCTTCTTGCTCCTTTCGAGCGACACGATCGCCACGGACGCCGCCAGCGGTTTCAACACCACCTACCTTGGTTCCAAGGGCCTGCTGACCGCTTTCATCGCTGCGTTTGTGACCGGCATCATCTACAAGTTCTTCATTAAGCGCAACATCACCGTCAAGATGCCCGAGCAGGTTCCGCCCAACATCTCGCAGACCTTTAAGGACATCATCCCCTTCTCCGTCTGCATCACCGTCTTTTGGGTTTTTGACATCGTCTTCCGCGCTGCTTTTGGCTTCTGCTTTGCCCAGGGCGTCATCCAGGTGTTCCAGCCCCTGTTCACCGCTGCCGACGGCTACATCGGCCTCGCTGTGATCTACGGCGCCATGAGCCTGTTCTGGTTCGTCGGCGTCCACGGTCCCTCGATCGTCGAGCCCGCCATCGCCGCCGCCCTCGTTGCCAACATGACCGACAACCTGGCTGCGTTCCAGGCCGGCCAGCACGCTTCCGCTGTCCTGACCCAGGGTGCCCAGTACTTCGTCGTCTGCATGGGCGGCACCGGCGCCACGCTCGTCCTGGTCTTTATGTTCTGCTTCCTGGCCAAGTCTCAGGAGATGCGCGCCGTCGGTAAGGCCGCCATCGTCCCGGTCTGCTTCGCTGTCAACGAGCCGCTGCTGTTCGCCGCACCCATCGTGCTCAACCCCGTCTTCTTTGTCCCGTTTGTCTTTGCCCCGATCGCCAACATCTGGATCCTCAAGATCTTTATCGACTTCTTGGGCATGAACGGCTTTATGTACACCCTGCCTTGGACCGTCCCCGGCCCCATCGGCACCATCATGGGCCTAGGCTTCCAGCCGCTCGCCTTTGTGATGCTCGCCCTTATCCTGGTCGTCGACTTTGTTCTGTACTACCCGTTCTTCCGTGCCTATGACGCCCAGAAGTGCGCCGAGGAGGCCGAGATCTCCCAGGAGGAGCTCGCCGCCAAGAACGCCGAGAAGGCCGCCAAGCTCAACGATGCCTTCCAGGGCAAGGCTGACGCCAAGAGCGTTGCCGCCGGCGCTGCTGCCGAGGCCGTGAAGGCCGACTCCCCCGCCACTTCCGCAGCACCCGCTGCCGAGGCAACGGCCGCCAGCGATCTCAACGGCAAGCGCGTGCTCGTGCTCTGCCAGGGCGGCGGTACCTCGGGCCTGCTCGCCAACGCACTGGCCAAGGCTGCCAAGGAGCGCGGCATCGATCTTGAAACCGCTGCCGAGGCCTATGGCAACCACGTCGACATGCTCCCCGACTTTGACCTGGTCGTCCTGGCCCCGCAGGCCGCAAGCTACCTGGCCGACCTGCAGAAAGACTGCGAACGCGTGGGCAACAAGTGCGTCGCCTGCCGTGGTAAGCAGTACATCGAGCTCTCCCAGAACGGCGACAAGTCTCTCGCCTTCGTGAGCGAGCAGCTTTCGAAGTAAGTAACGCGTAAGGGCCAGCCGACCATCCACAGCCGGCTGGCCCTTCGATTTAGACGATTGGATCATCATGTCCGTTAACCCCGCCAGCGTCACCAACCCGCCCGCGCAGTTTCCCGAGGACTTTGTCTTTGGCGGCGCCACCGCTGCCTACCAGGTAGAGGGCGAGACCCGCACCCACGGTAAGGGCAAGGTTGCCTGGGACGACTTCCTGGAGGCCCAGGGCCGCTTCTCCCCCGATCCCGCTTCCGACTTCTACAACCAGTACCCCGTCGATCTGGAGCTGTGCGAGGAGTTCGGCATCAACGGCATCCGCCTCTCCATCGCCTGGAGCCGCATCTTCCCCAACGGCACCGGCGAGATCAACCCCGAGGGTGTGCAGTTCTACCACGACCTCTTCGCCGAGTGCCACAAGCATCACGTCGAGCCGTTCGTCACGCTGCACCACTTCGATACGCCGCTCCCCCTCTTTGAGAAGGGCGACTTCCTCAACCGCGAGACCATCGACGCCTTTGTGGACTTTGCCACCTTCTGCTTTAAGGAGTACGCCGACCAGGTGACCTACTGGTTCACCTTTAACGAGATCTGGGCCGACGCCTCCAACACCTACATCGAGGGCACCTTCCCCGGCGGTGTTAAGGCACATCTGGCCGAGGCCTTCCAGTGCGAGCACAACATGATGCTCGCCCACGCCAAGGCCGTGCTGGCCTTCCACAACGGCGGCTTTAGGGGCAAGATCGGCGTCATCCAGTCGCTGGAGTTTAAGTACCCGCTCAACGAGAACGACCCCGCCGACATCAAAGCCGCCAATAACGAGCACGTGCTGCAGAACCAGTTTTTGCTCGACGCCACTTTCCGCGGCGACTACGCGCCCGACACCCTCGAGTGCGCCAACCGCCTGGCCGCCGTCTCGGGCGGCACCATCGAGATATTGGACGAGGACCTCGAGATTATGCGCGAAGCCGCGCTTTACAACGACTACCTTGGCGTTAACAACTACCAGTGCCGTTTTTTGAAGGCTTACGATGGCGAGAACGACCTGCACCACAACGGTACGGGCGAGAAGGGCACCGGCCGCTGGCGCGTCAAGGGCATTGGCGAGCACGTGAACAAGCCCGGCATCCCCACCACCGACTGGGACTGGATCATCTATCCCGAGGGTCTGTTCGATCTGCTCGTCTACATTAAGCAGCGCTACCCCAACTACAAGCAGATCTTCATCACCGAAAACGGCATGGGCTACAAGGACCCCTACAAGGACGGTTTTGTGGACGACCAGCCGCGCATCGACTACATCGAGCAGCACCTGCGCTGGTTGCTCAAGGCCATGGAGGTGGGTGTCAACGTGGGCGGCTACTTCCTATGGAGCCTGCAGGATCAGTTCTCCTGGACCAATGGCTACAACAAGCGTTACGGCTTCTTCTACGTTGACTTTGAAACCCAGAAGCGCACGCCCAAGGCAAGCGCCTACTGGTACAAGCACGTGGCGCAAACCCGTCGTCTGGACTAGCGGCTGGCGGGGTCGCCTGCCCACATAACCTGTCCCCATTTCTCAGCCGGGGGCGGCACGTCACACGGCGCGCCGCCCCCGGCGTTTTTAGGCGGTTCGGGGGCCGCTTGTCTTAATCTGTAACATCTAGCTGAGATTTTCGGTCTTAACTGTTACAGATTTAGACGAACGGGCGGCCCGGGCCGAACAATCTCGATCTGTAACATGTAGACCACTTTTGGCCGTCTAGTTGTTACAAATCGAGACAAACGGAATAAGCCGGGCCGAATTGTCTAAATCTGTAACATCTAGCTGAGATTTTCGGCCCTACCTGTTACAGATTGAGACAAACAGGCCGAGCACGTCTACGCCCGCAGATCCCGCACGCTCGAGCGCTCGACCAACACGCCCGAGACGAGCGTACGGCTCCTGGAGCTCGGAGCCTCCAAACCTGCGACGACCTCATTGAGCGCACGGATGCCCAGCTCGCGGTGGCGAAACTTCACCGACGTCAGAATCGAGTTGGGAATCGTCTTGTAGAGCTCATCGTCGAAGCCGATCACGGACACGTCGTCGGGCACACTGAGCCCTTTGTCACGTAGAGCCATCATCACGCCGTTTGCCATGCAGTCGTTAGCAGCGAGGACCGCCGTGCAATCGGGTTTATCGGCAAGCACGAGGCCCGCGGCATAGCCACTATCCGCATTCCAATCACCTTGCAGAGGCTCGGGCGGCTCAATGCCACGCGCCTCGAGTGCCGCTCGCCAACCTTTCATACGGCACTGGCTCGACAGCGACTCTTTCTTACCAGAGACGAAGTACACGTTCTTGTGCCCGCGATTTAAGAAGTACTCGCACGCCATGCGCGCGCCGCCCTCTTGATCGTCACTGACGGTGGAGCAGGTAGGATGTTCCATCGGTGTGATAATCACCGTCTTGAGGTCTTTCGGCGCCTCAAAGGTATCAAAGTCATCAACCATCTGACGCAGGTTGAAGATCATGCCATCAACGGGCAGCTGCGACATCCTGCGCGCCGCATCGGCAAGGGTCATCTTCTCCCCTGCGCGCTTCTTAATCATCGTGAGCGCAAAGCCGCGTTCTTCGGCGGCATCGGCGATACCGTCAATCATGTCCACGGCACCGCCCGACAAGTGGAACAGCACGACGCCGATGCACCCGTAACGACCCAACTTGAGCGAACGCGCGGCAAAGTTGGCTCGAAACCCGAGCGCCTCCATGGCCGCATGGACCCTATCGCGTGTCGACTCTCGCACGCTATCGGGCTCGTTGATCACGCGCGACACCGTCTTGAGAGAAACGCCCGCGGCAACTGCCACATCGTTCATCGAGACATTTTTCTTGTCCATCGTTGCCACTGCTTCTCCACTCGGTTCTCTATCGCTTGCTTTTTGCGTTCTAGCATACACTACCTGCCTGACTGATAAATCAACCGTTTACCGGACAATATCGACCGCTCACCCGTATATCCTTGTTGCTCTTCCAAAAATGTCTTACGTTGTCATTAACGAAATGACAACGTTGTCATTTCGCAATGCCTTCCTTACGCAGGAAGGTTTCCGGGCAGTCCTGACCATCCATCGACGACCAGTTCCATCCACATGCATCGCGCATCAAGTAGCAAAGGAGCTTTATGGACGCCATCGTAAAGATGCTCGAAAAGCATCAACCGTTCTTTGAGAAGATCTCGAGGAACATCTACCTCCAGGCTATTAAGGACGGATTCCTTGGGTGCATGCCCATCGTCCTCACCTCTTCGATCTTCCTGCTGATTGCCACCCTTCCTGGCGTAGTTGGCATCACGCTGCCCCAGCCGCTCATCGACTGGTGCAACAAGCTGTACAACTTCACCATGGGCGTCATGGGCATCATGGTTGCCGGCACCACCGCCAAGAACTTCACGGCTTCCATGAACCGTCGCATGCCCGCCGGCAAGGTGCTCAACGACGGCTCCACTATGGTTGCTGCCCAGTGCAGCATGCTGCTGCTCGCTGTTACGCAGTTCAGCACCAAGTTCAACGGCTCCGAGCTTTCGGTCTTCGATTGCACCAGCATGGGTACGCGCGGTCTGTTCTCGGCCTACATCGCCGCGTTCATTACCGTGTGGGTCTATAAGTTCTGCGTCTCGCGCGATCTGACCATTAAGCTGCCCAAGGAGGTCCCGGGCGCCATCGCTCAGAACTTCCGCGACATCATCCCCTTTGGCGGCGCCGTCATCATCTGCGGCATCATCGATGTCGTCGTGCGCAACCTCATGGGTGTTCCGTTCTCCGAACTGCTTATCAAACTGCTCTCCCCGCTCTTTACCGCTGCAGAAACCTATCCTGGTCTTATCCTTATCCAGGCAGCCACCGCGTTCTTCTGGTTCATCGGCGTCCACGGCCCCTCGATCGTCCAGCCGGGCATCGACCCCATCCGTCTTGCCAACCAGGCCGAGAACCTGCAGGTTCTGCTGGCCGGCGGCCACCCCGCCCACTCCCTCACCTTTAACATGTCGCTCGTGGGTGAGTTCGGCGGCACCGGCGCCACGTTCATCGTGCCGCTTCTGCTGATTCTCTTTATGAAGTCCAAGCAGCTCAAAGCCGTCGGTAAGGCCTCGATTGTTCCTGTTGCCTTTGCTGTCAACGAGCCGCTGCTCTTTGGCGCGCCGATGATCCTCAACCCCTACATGCTCATCCCCTTTGTTGCCGCCGGCTGCGTCAACGTGAGTGTTGCCAAGTTCTTTATCGATAACGTGGGCATGAACGGCTTCTCCTTCGTGGTGCCTTGGGCTACCCCTGCCCCCATCGGCATCTTCATCACCACAAACTTCCAGCTTATCGCCCTGGTATTTGTTGCGATCATCATCTTGCTGGACGCCATCATCTACCTGCCGTTCTTGAAGGCATACGATAAGCTGCTCTGCGACCAGGAAGCCGAGCGCGCCGCCGAGCTGGGTCTCGAGTCCGATGGTACTGCTTCCATCGCCGCCAGCACCCCTGCGCCCGTCGTCGAGCAGACTACCGCTTCCGTCGAGACGACCGCCGCTGCCGTCGACAGCGAGCCTGTCGCCGATCAGCCCGAGCCCGCCGCCGACGCATCCGCTAAGAAGGACGTCGATGGCCTGAAGGTCCTCGTCCTGTGCGCCGGCGCCGGCACCTCCGCCATGCTTGCCAATGCCATCAAGGAAGGCGCCGCACAGACCGGCGAGAACATCGCCTCCTCCGCTGGTGCCTATGGTCAGCACACCGCCATCATGGACCAGTACGACGTCATCGTGCTTGCCCCGCAGGTCCGTAGCTACTACAACGACATGAAGGCCGACACCGACCGTCTGGGTATTAAGCTGCTCGCCCCGCGCGGCAAGGAATACATCGACCTTACCCGCGATCCCGCCGGTGCCATCAAGTGGCTCCGCGAGAACCTCGACTAGTTTCCTCCCTCTGTTGGTGCCCGGACCCCAGTTCGGGCACCTCCCCCTATTCGTATCCCACAGAAAGGATGACTCATGACCAACCCCATGCAGTTCCCCGACGGCTTTGTGTTTGGCGGCGCCACCGCTGCTTACCAGGTTGAGGGCGAGACCCGTACGCACGGCAAGGGCAAAGTGCCCTGGGACGATTTCCTGGCTGCTCAGGGTCGCTTCTCCCCCGACCCCGCAAGCGATTTCTACAACAAGTACCCGGTCGATATCGACCTGTGCCAGCGCTTCGGCATCAACGGCATCCGTGTCTCCATCGCGTGGAGCCGCATCTTCCCCAACGGCACCGGCGAGGTTAACCCCGAGGGCGTTACCTACTATCACGAGCTCCTTGCCACCTGCAACAAGGCCGGCGTTATCCCTTATGTCACGCTCGATCACTTTGACACGCCCGAGGCCTTTTACCAGGACGGCGGCGAGGGCTTCCTGACGCGCACGACGATCGACGCCTTTGTCGAGTACGCCAAGTTCTGCTTTGCCGAGTTTACCGAGGTCAAGCACTGGTTTACCTTTAACGAGATTCCCGCGACCGCCGAGGGCAGCTTTATCGTCGGCAACTGGCCGCACGGCGAGAAGTATCGCCTGGACAAGGCCTTCCAGCTTATGCACAACATGATGGTGGCCCATGCCAAAGCCGTCGTCGCCTTCCACGAGGGCGGCTTTGAGGGCGAGATCGGCATTGTCCAGAACCTGGAGCCCAAGTATCCCCTCGATCCCAACAGTGCTGCCGACTGCGAGGCCGCCCGCATGGCCGACGTCATCAACAACCGCTGGGTACTCGACGCCACCTTCCGCGGCCACTATGCAGCCGACACCATGGAGGCTGCGACCAAGCTGGCCCATATCGCCGGCGGCGAGCTCGATGTTCGCGACGAGGACATCGCCGCGCTGACCGCCGCGCTCCCCTACAACGATTGCCTGGGCGTCAACACCTACAAGTGCCAGTTCCTGCGTGCCGCCGAGGGCGAAAACGACATCAACCACAATGGCACTGGCAACAAGGGCTCCTCGCGCTGGTTCCTCAAGGGCGTTGGTGAGTCATGCGTGCGCGAAGGCGTACCCACCACCGATTGGGACTGGATCATCTATCCCGAGGGCCTCTACGACCTGCTGCTCCGCATTAAGAACGATTACCCCAACTACAAGAAGATCTACATCACCGAGAACGGCATGGGCTATAAGGACGACTTCGAGGACGGCTTTATCGACGACGCCCGTCGCATCGACTACATGCGTCAGCATCTCGCGTGGATCCTCAAGGCAATCGACGGCGGCGTGAACGTCGACGGCTACTTTGTGTGGTCGCTACAGGACCAGTTCTCCTGGACCAACGGCTACAACAAGCGCTACGGCCTGTTCTACATCGACTTTGAGACCCAGAAGCGCTACCCCAAGGCGAGCGCGTACTGGTACAAGAACGTCGCGGAGACCGGCCTGCTCATGGCCTAGTTTTTGCCGCATACCCCTTGTCGGCCGCATGCGAATCCCCCCACGGGCTCGCATGCGGCCTTTTTGTTTTTTGGTGAGCCCGAGCGGATCATTCGTCTCGATCTGTAACATCTAGCAGGGATTTTCGGCCCCAGCTGTTACGGATCGAGACAAACAGAACGCCCGAGCAGAAATGTCTAAATCTGTAACACGTAGCCCACTTTCGACCGTCTACCTGTTACAGATCAAGACAATAAGATAGTCAAATCCAAACTTTCCAAGCAGTTATGAAGCATGGTTTCTAGTTTTCGGTATCACGAACATACTTTCGGTATCATTTAATGGTATTATGATATCGAAAGTATGTTCGTGATACCGAAAGGAGCCGCATGCGCCAGTTCGATTACACCACAGTCCCAGCGGAACTCGAAGCAACTCCAATCACCAACCTCCTCCTCTCGATACGCGAGCATAAAGGCCGACAGCTTGTTCTGAGTCAAGTCAAACCCGAACTCCTATCGTCCCTTATGGAGGAAGCTAAGATCCAAAGCACCCAATCCTCCAACGGACTTGAAGGAATTGTTACCACCCAAAAAAGACTCAAAGCAATCATGGCGTATTCCGCCAAGCCAAGCTCCCGCGCAGAGGAAGAAATCGCTGGATACCGAGATGTGCTGTCGCTTATTCACGAGCAACACGATTCCATTCCCGTAACGCCATCGGTCATTTTGCAGTTGCATCGTGACCTCATGGCGCACACGGCAATCTCGTATGGAGGCCATTGGAAGGATAGCGATAACGAAATCGTCTCCATTGACGATCAAGGTAATCGATTTGTGCGCTTTAGGCCCCCTTCGGCTCTAGCAACCCCGGGACTTATTAAAGAAGCCTGCCAGTCCCTCAACGATGCTTTATCTCGCCAAGTTTGCGATCCCCTCCTTATATCGCTCCGCTTTATCTTCGATTTTGTCAGCATTCATCCCTTCAACGATGGCAATGGCAGGATGAGTCGGCTCCTTACAACGCTGCTGCTCGAAAAGACTGGATACGACGTTGCGCGTTACATCAGCATCGAACGACTTATTGAAGACAACAAAGCGCTTTACTACAACGCCCTCGCTGCAAGCTCCACCGGATGGAATGAAAATCAAAACACCGAAGCACCCTTTATCCGTTTCATGCTCGGAACAACCCTGGCCGCCTACCGACAGCTCGAACAGCGTACCTTAATTGAATCAAGCACTCGTCCCATGTCGAAGCAAGCGCGCATCGCCGTTCTATTTCAACAGAGACCCGGCGTCATTAAGAAATCAGACATCCGATCCAACTGCCCCGATATCAGCGAGGTTACCGTTAAACGAACCCTCAGTCAGCTTGTTAGTTGCAGCGCAATCGAAAAAACAGGGGCGGGTCGTTCGACGGGCTACATACTCAAAGACGTCCATGCTCTAGAACTATTCTTGCAATCCACAATACCCGATAGCGAGGCCGCAATAACAAAAGAGGCTCCAAAGGATAAGCTCCTTGAACGTGTAAGCCACGCCGAGGATGAAAGCAGAGAGGGGCTCTATGAAGACTACGATTCATTCTCAAGGGACATAAAGACGAAATACGGAGTCTAGTCATATCCCAGAATAGCCTCATCCTTGTTGCCCAAAATTATTTGCGCGTCATTGTGAAGCGATAATCCCCGCGCCGGCAGAGGGCAGAAATGTCTCCTGCCTCGCTAGCTAGCAAATGACCTGCGTGTGCTCCTCGATGGCGGCGCGATCCTCGGCGGCGATACCTGGCTCGCACACCACTGCGTCCAAATTGTCCAGACGACAGAAGGTGTAGAAGTCGCGCTTGCCGATCTTGCTGGAGTCGGCGATCAGATAGCGCAAGTCTGCTTTGCTAAAAGCGAGCTGCTGGATACGGCCCTCGTCCATGTTGGACGTAGATACGTCACCGTCCAAGATGCCGTTGGCGCCGATAAACGCCGCATCGATGCCCAGCGCACGCAGGGTATCCTCAGCCGTTGGCCCCACAAAAGCGGCGGTGCGGCGACGGTACATACCGCCCACGAGGCACAGGTCGCAATCTTCGCGCGCCTCGAGCAGGTTAAACACCGAAAGCGAATTAGTCACGATGCGCAGGCGAAACGCCGGCAGCATCGAGGCCATCTGTTCCACCGTGGTGCCCGTACCCAAAAAGATAGTCGAGCCTTCCTCGATGAGCTCCACGGCACGGCGCGCGATCTGCAGCTTTTCCTCGGCATGCTTGGAACGCTTTTCGTTGTGCGAGTACTCGTGGCGGAGCATCGTATGGGGGCGACCCTGCGCACTACGGGCACCGCCGTGCACGCGCTCGATCTCGCCCAGGCTCGCGAGCTCCTCAAGGTCGCGGCGGATCGTCATGTCCGAGACGCCCAGCGCGTCCGAGATCTCCTTGACCGAAACCGTTCCCTGCTCCTCGAGCAGCTGACGAACCTTATCCTGTCGCTCTGCCTTAATCACGATGAGCCCTCGACATTCCACGCGTACATCAATTCAAACAGTAACGAACAAATTGTATCAGATTCGCTCGGGCCAAAAATGAGCGCTTCAACTGCGCCTTCATTACTTTTTTTAAGAAAAACTCCCCCTGCTTTAGTGGGGTGTAGTGATAATCTCGCGTGTTCGCGCTACAGTTTGTCGGAAATACCTCGATGTTAGGAACCAAATGATCACTTCCGAGCTTTTCGGCACCGCGCCGTGCGGTACCCCCGTTCATCGTTACACCCTCAACGGGCCCGAGATCTGCGTTCGCATTATGGACTATGGCGCCACCGTGTTAGGCATCGATGTGCCCGACATTCCCGGCAACGTGCGCGATGTGGTGCTGGGCTTCGATAAGCTCGAGGATTACTTTGACAACCCCGCCTGCTTTGGCGCGACCATCGGCCCTGTGGCCAACCGCACTGCGGGTGCAACGATCACCATCGCCGGCACGGACTGGCATATGCCCGCCAACGAGGGCGCCAACAACCTGCACAGCGACCTTGAGCACGGCCTGCACAAGCGCGTGTGGGACGTTGAACTCGACGAGACTCACAACGCCGTTCGCATGACCACCTCGCTTGAGGATGGCGAGCTGGGCCTGCCCGGCAACCGCACCTTTACGGCCATGTTTACCGTGACGCGCACCGGCGTCTTTCGCATCGAATATGGCTGCGAGAGCGACCGCGCCACGTACGTGTCCATGACCAACCACACGTACTTTAACCTTGCTGGCCATAACGCCGGCATGGACTGCGAGCACTTCTTTGTCGCTAACGCTGCCCACTACTTGCCCATTAACGAGCAGAATATCCCCACCGGCGAGATTGCTCCGGTCGAGGGCACGCCGTTTGACTTTCGCGAGCTGCGCCCCGTCGCTCCTGGCATGGAGGCCGACGACCCGCAGATTAAGCAGGCCCGTGGCTACGATCACTGTCTGTGCATCGATGGCTATCAGTACGGCCGTAATCTGCGCCGCGCGATGCACGTCGAGGAGATGTGGACCGGTCGTGAGCTGGACTACTACACCACCGCCCCGGGCGTGCAGCTCTACACCGGCAACTGGCTGAGCGACGAGCATGCCAAGGACGATGCCAACTATGGCTGGGGCGCCGGCTTTGCCCTCGAGGCCGAGATGTACCCCGACACGCCGCACCAGCCGCTGTTCCCGCAGGGCATTGTGGGCCCGGGTCACCCCTACAGCAATGTGATCGAATACCACTTTATGAGGCACTAAGCCCATAACGCGACATATCGCACAGCAGCGCCCGCCGGCACCACCGCCGACGGGCGCTTTGCTACCTAGTCATTGGGAACGTTCTTAAATGACTAGTTGGATGGGGTCGGGATTGGAACTGGGGAGGTAGCGGATTTCTAGCTCTATTCCGAGTTCTTGCAGCTCTTTGAAGGCGGCGATGTCCGTATTGTCTACGGCAACGGCAGGAGTTGCGGAGCGCTTGCCCTCACCCGCCCGCATATGGCCAATGTTGATCTTGGTGATCGGCACACCACCCTTAACCAGCGCGAGCGCATCGGCGGGTGAGGCCACCATGATCAGAATCAACTGGCGCGGCGTTGCGGTATGAATGATGTCGATGATCCTTTGCACCGAGAAAAACCGCGTCCAAACGCCTTCTGGCGCCGCCACCCTCATGGGTGCCCATTGGCGCGAATCCGCCGCGATCTCATCGTTAACGATTAGGACAAGGTTGGAACCCACGGCTTCGTTCCACAGCTCAACGTCTTGCCCGTAAATGAAACGGTCATCGATGCGCGTGAGAAGGATCTTGGGTTGAGCCATGGCTGCCCCATTCTGTTTGAGACCCATACGAGCGGGACGTCGGCCACCAACTCAACAGCAGGTCAAGCGTCAGATGGACGCCGCAGACATCACGTCTCCTATATTAGTGCATTTAAAGTGAGAAAAGCCGTCAGAACACTTGCGCGGATGTGCGATGTCCCGTATCATAGACAGCCGTTGACGCCTCAGTTGCGTCACCATATGGCCGCCAGCGTAGCTCAGTTGGTAGAGCACCGCTCTCGTAAAGCGGGGGTCACCGGTTCGAGCCCGGTCGCTGGCTCCATTGCACAAGATAGCCGCCTTCGGGCGGCTTTTTTGTTGCCGATTTCTGGCGAACATCCGCCAATCCAAGCACAACGCCGCCGATAACTCCCCTACTCAACAACAAGCCCCGCTAACCGCAATCCCCAAAGGAACCGCGATCAGCGGGGCTTAAACGCGCTCCCCAGGGGGAATCACGCTAGCTCACGAGCAGCGTGCTACTCCTCCCAGTAAGCGTCTGCAAGCAGCTTAAAGCAGATCTTCTTGACCGGCTGCGCGCCATCGCCCGGGAACTCGAGCGTGGGCATGTGAGGCTCGCCGGCAACAAACAGCGCAAACTTGTCGTCAGCAAGATCACCGGCGATCGAGCCGTCGGAATCGACCAGATCGTAGTCGTCCTTCTCGTCAAACTCCTGGACCAGCGTCAGACTGCCCGTGGCAACCTTAAAGGCCTCGCGACCCTCAATGTCGATCTGCAGGTCGTGATAGCGCTGATGCGTCTCGTAGTGAGCCTCGGCCTCGGGACGAGTCGTGGGAGCCATGACGTTCGCAAAGACCTTGTCGCCCAGAATCGGATGGCTGCCGACCTCGAGCTCCGCCGGATCGTTCTCCTCGAGCCAATCAATCAGCACGTCGAGGCCCTTGAGCATTCCGCGGTACTCCTCGATATCGCCCAATGCACCGTAAATCATCTAAATCCCCTCTCGGATCGCTTCTTTGGCGACTACTCGGCAAACGCGTTACCGACGCTGTTGCCACCCACATACGCCTCGACCAGGGTAAGGTCGGGATTGAACACGGCAGCGTCAGCGTCGCGCCCCGGCATAATGCTACCGCACTTGTCGTCAACATGAGCTAGCAAGCGATG
Source organism: uncultured Collinsella sp. (assembly GCA_900540995.1). Classification (GTDB taxonomy): domain Bacteria; phylum Actinomycetota; class Coriobacteriia; order Coriobacteriales; family Coriobacteriaceae; genus Collinsella. The sequence goes on from UQHO01000017.1 coordinate 20,110, forward strand.
CCGGGGCCGTCGCCCAAACTCTTACAGCTCAGTCACGACAACGCCGTTGTAGACCTCGTCCCAACGGTCCATGACCAGATGGCCGGTCATGGGATCCATGGCGTTGAGCTTGCCGCAGGTGTTGGCGGTACGCAGCACCGTCTCGTCATCCGCACCAGCAGCAATCGCATGTGCGAAGCCGGCAATGGTCGAATCGCCCGAGCCCGTGGCGTTAACGGCAGGGATATCGGGCGTCTTTGCGCGGAACGCACGGCCATTGTGGAAGCCAACGGAGCCGGCAGCGCCCATGGACACGACGACCCAGGGGATATCGGAGAAGCGGGCGTCAGAGGCGAGCGCGGCACGGAGCTCGTCCACATCGTCGGTGGTAAAGTTCGTGCCCAGAAGGCCGTTGATCTCGGTCAGGTTAGGCTTGACCAGCTCGGGCTTAATTTCGGACTTAAGGGCGGCCTCGAGCGAAGCACCCGAGGTATCGAGCAGCACCTTGGCGCCGGCGTTCTCGGCAATGCCCGTAATCTTGGCATAGTAGTCTGCCTCGACACCGCGGGGTAGCGAACCCGAGATGGTAACGACAGCGGCCTTGCTCGCGAGCTCGGTAAACTTGGCGGTAAAGGCATCGAGCTCCTCGGGGGCAATTGTCGGGCCGCTCTCGAGCAGCTCGGTCTGGTTGCCGGCGTGGAGGATGTTGAGGCAAATGCGAGTCTCGCCCTTGATGGGCACAAAGTCGTTGTTAATACCGTTGGCGTCCATGAGCTCAGCCATGTAGGCGCCCATGTGGCCGCCGAGTAGACCGGTTGCCACAACGTCGTCGCCCAGCTGACCCAGCACACGGGCCACGTTGAGGCCCTTGCCGCCGGCGGTCTTTTCGGGCGTCACGCGGTTGACGTCGTCGATAATGAGCTCATCGAGCTGATAGCGCGTATCGACAGACGGGTTCATCGTAACGGTGAGGATCATTTTTAGCTCCTTATCTCGCAGGCTCCTTGTGCCTCGCGATACGAGTCGACAAAACGGAATTACAGAATCTCAATCGTGAACGAGCGTACGATGGTCTCCTTGGGCTTGGCGACAAGGCAGCCGCGCTTATGCTCAAGTACGTCGTCCTCATCGGAGCAGGTCGAGAGGCCGCCCCAGGGTTCAACTGCCACAAAATCGCCCTCGGGCTTACTCCACACAATGAGATACGGGAAGCCCTCAAAGCTCAGGCGGACGCCCTTGTCCTCCCCCTTCTTAGAAAGCGTAACCTGACGGCTCTCGAGCACGTCAAAGATGGTCTCCGCAAAATCGAAGAGCTCGTGCGACAGGGGCAGCGTCTTTCCCACCATGGGGTTCTTGGAACGGTTTGCCACGTCAATCAATCCGGTCGAGGGCACGGCGGTGCAAAGCTCCGCAGCCTCGTCTTTCTCAAAGCGCAGCTCGTAGTCCGTATAGGCCTCGCCCTCATCGAGCGGACACCTAAAGCCGGGATGACCGCCGATAAAGAACGGCATGTCCTCGGTTCCCTCGTTGGTCACCTCATAGGAGACGCGCACGGCGGTATCCTCGAGCGCATAACGAGCGACAAGCTTAAACGGATACGGATAATCACTCAGCAATGCGGCGTTATCCTCCGAAGCCAGGCACATCGCCAGCTCGTTCTCGCCTTGGCTCAGCAGCTTCCACTCCTGCTTGCGCGCAAACCCGTGGCGAGCGAGCTTTACATGATGCCCGGCAAACGTCATGGCGCTGTTGTCACGCAAGCCTCCACAAATCGGGAAGCAAATCGGCGCCTGGCCGGACCACACGGCGGGATCGCCCTGCCACAGATACTCGCGACCGTCGGCCTCAATCGAGGTAAACGAACCACCAGCCGTGGACACCTTAATAGAAATCGAATCGTTGGAGAGAGCGTATTCCATTGCCCATCCTTTCGAACAACTGCTTTTTTTGCTCGCAAGAACCCGTCTCGGCCCTGACCAAAGGACAAACCCGCACGTTCATCGATACGTCCGGTATCCCCGCCATGCAACGGGGTACCATACAGACATTGATGCAATTACAGCTGAAAGGCCTTCTTATGCGAACCATCATCCTCTACGCCTCGCGCCATCACGGCAATACCAAAAAGCTCGTGGACGCCATCGTCGAGGCACACCCCGAGATCGATACCCTCGACGTCAAGGCGCTCGGTAAAAACGAGTACCCCGACCTGCACGAATACCATCTGATCGGCGTCGCCACGGGCATTTATTACTCCGAGATCGACAAGGACATGGCACGCGTGCTCACGAACGTGCTGCAGCCGCAGGACAAGGTGTTTGGCCTTATGACCTACGGTGGCAAAAACAAGTGGTACGGCAAGGATATCGATGGCATCTGCCGCATGAGGCAGGCCATCTTTATGGGTGTCTACGGCTGCCCCGGCTTTGATACGTGGGGGCCGTTCAAGCTCGCCGGCGGTGTCCAAAAGGGACACCCGACCGCCGAGGAAATTAAGGGCGCCGTCGACTTCTTCGACAAGATCGAAGACGAGTATGGCGACATCATCGTCGAAGAGTACGCAAAGCGTGAGAAGCGTCTAGCCTACGAAAAGGAGCATCCTGCGGGAGGTCTTGTGGCCGGCGTCAAGCGCACGGCAAAGAAGATCGCTAACAAGCTGTAACTGTGAAGGTGCTTTTGAGCGTTTAACCCATACGGCGGGTCCGAGCAGATTCGGGCCCGCCGTCTTTTTCTATCGTTACTCGGTAAAGGCGTTGCCGACGCTCTGGCCGCCAACATACGTCTCGACGAGGGTGAGCTCATGGTCGAACACGACAAAGTCGGCGTCGCGACCCGGCATGATGCTGCCGCACTTATCCTCGATGTGCGCGGAGCGTGCCGGCACCTCGGTTGCCATGCGAATGGCGATATCGGCGCTGGCGATGCCCCAGTCGACGATGTTCTTGACGCCCTGGGCAAGCGTGAGCACCGAGCCGGCAATGCTCTTGCCGTCAGCGAGCCAGCACAGGTTGTCCTTCATGATGACGTCCATGCCACCACTGGTGTAGCTGCCCTCGGGCATGCCGCCGCAACCCAGGCAGTCGGTGATGAGCACCGTGTGCTGCCAGCCCTTTGCCTGCAGCAGTGCCTTGATGGCGGCAGGGTTTACGTGCTTGCCGTCACAGATGATCTCGGCGTAGGTCTCGGGCGTGGACATGGCAGCGCCCACGACACCGGGCTCACGGTGATGCAGGCCGCGCTGACCGTTATAGGTATGCGTAAAGCAGCTGGCACCGGCGTTGATGGCGGCGATGCACTCATCGTAGGTGGCGTCGGAGTGACCGATGCTGGTCACCACACCCTTGGCGTTCAGAGCAGCCGCATAAGCAGCGGCACCGTCGCGCTCGGCCGCCATGGCGCTCTTAACGATGCGACCACCCGCAGCCTCCTGCCACTGATCGAAGACCTCCTCGGAGGGATCGATAAGATAAGCGGGGTTCTGCGCGCCCACGTGCTTCATGGTAAAGAAGGGGCCCTCCAGGTAGATGCCCCGAATGCGAGCACCGCAGAAGTCGGGGCCGCGGCCCTCGTCCGCCTTGGCGATAGCGGCGCAGGCGTCCTTGATCTGCTCGACGCCATCGGTGAACGTCGTGGGCAGCCAGCTGGTGGTACCGCGACGGGCAAGCTCGGTTGAGCTGATATCGATGCCCTCGGGATCGTTATCGGTAGTTGAGTGGTTGTAGAAGCCATGGATGTGAGTATCGACCATACCCGGTGCGATCCACGATCCCGTGTAGTCCTTAATCTCGCAAGAGGGCTCGTCGGCCTGCCAGGCGCCAAAGAAGCCGTCCTCGACCATAAGATAGCCGCCCAGTTGCGGGCCTGCCGGCAAGAAGAACTTGTCAGCCTTAATTGCGTATGTGCTCATATGCACTCCTTGCTTCTTGAAGCAGTTGACCGTGGTGATACTTATACCCGGTCCATGTAAAAACAAAAAGCGCCCGCCCGCCGTTATGAGCGGACGGGCGCCCTTACAGGGGGACGCGATTAAGCGGTGAAGGGGTGAATCGTCACGCCCTTAACCACGCGGTTGACCGTGCCGGTGGGGCTCGGCGTATCGGGCGTGTTGCCCACGCGCACGGAGTTGAGCAGGCTGATAGCCTGAGCAAACATCACGAACGGCAGAGCAAGGTAGCCCTCGGGAAGTGCCTCGTAGCCCTTAAAGGTGAAGGACTCACCCTCATAGACGGTAGCACCTTCCTGCTGAACGGCGATGGTGTGCTGAGCGATCTCGTCGCCACCGATCTCGTTGAGGATGTCGATGTCGTACTGACGGGTGTAGGCGTCGTTGTTGACGAACACGAAGACGAGCGTCTTATCGTCGACGAAGGACTTAGGTCCGTGACGATAGCCCATGGAGGTGTCGTAGGAAGTAGCGACCAGACCGTGAGCGAGCTCGAGGATCTTGAGCTGGCTCTCCTGGGCAAGGCCACCGAAGGAGCCAGAACCCAAGTAGGTCACGCGGTTGAAGTCGCCAGCCAGGTAATCGGCGATCTCGGGCTCACGGGAGATGACCTCCTCGCCCATCTTGGCGATGGTCTCGACCCACTCGGCCTTCTGCTCGTCAGAGGCAGTGTCGAAAATAAGGGTGGAGAGCAGGGTCATGCAGGAATAAGAACCGGTCATGGCGAAGCCCTTGTCGTTGGCGCGCGGGATGAGCAGCGTCAGCGCATTGGGATCATCGGCAGACTCGACGGCGAGCTTGCCCTCGGGAGCGCAGGTGATGTTGAGGAACTTGACGTTGTGGACGAGCTCCTTGGCAACGGCAACGGCGGCAAGGCTCTCGGGGCTGTTGCCAGAGCGGGCAAAGGAAACCACGAGCGTGGGATCCTCGGCGCGCAGGAAGTCGCGCGGGGCGCTCACGATGTCGGTCGTGGCGATGGGCTTAAAGTCGTAGAGATCAGTGTTGCCAGCGTGACGCAGGTACGGGGCGCAGGTATCGCCAACGTAGTCGGATGTACCGGCACCGGTGAAGACAACAGACAGACGGCCCTCGCCCATAGCGCGAGCCTCGGCCAGGAAGGCCTCGATGGCCTCCTTGTTCTCGCGATAGATGTTGAGCGTATCACGCCAAAGCTCGGGCTGCTGAGCAATCTCGGCCGTGGTGATCTGGGCGCCGAGCTCGGTGAGCTCCTCGACACTCTTCTCGAACATTTCTAATACCTCTCTCTAGAAGTAATCCTCTGACGTGCAATTATACACTTCAGTTGGTTATCTGGTAGTAACCAGTTAAATGCAAAGAATCATCATATGGAAACGATGCGAACACTAGTCGCTACGCTGGTGGTAAACCTTGTATTTAAACTGATCGGCACGAGCAACCGAGAGTGTATACTCCACAACCTCGTTTGACTCGTTATACGTAGTCCTGACCAAATCGAGCACAGGCGAGCCCTCGACAATTCCCAAAAGGTGAGCGTCGGTGGGACGGGCTATGCTCGCATAGAACTCCTCTTCGGCCACGCGTATCTTTTGCTGAAAGTCTTGCTCAATCACATCATAAAGCGGCTTACGCTCCAGTAGCGGTCGCTTTAGGGACAGAAATTGACGAACCGGTAGATAGCTGCGTTCGACCATCATGGGCATGTTGTCGGCAGAACGAAGGCGCTTGAGCTTAAAAATGCGATCACCGATACGCAATCCCATATGCTCGGCCAGATTCTTATCGGCCTCCATCTCGCAAAACTCGAGAATCGTGGTCTCGGGGTCGCGACCCATCGCGCGCATCTGCTCGGTAAAGCTGTAGGACTGCATAAGATTGGTTGCCTTTGCCGAACGGTCGGTCACAAAGGTACCGCGACCGTGCTGCCGAACCACCAATCCTAAACGCTCCAGTTCCTGCAGAGCCAGGCGTACCGTAGTGCGCGAGAGACCATAGCGCTCCGATAGTTCGCGCTCGGAAGGAATCATGTCACCGGCGCGATATTCATGGTCGATCTTTTCGGTCAGAATATCGACCAGCTGATCGTACAGCGGTTGCTTACGCGCTCCGATCGCCATCCTATCCTCCCATTTTCTCAAACTCGGCTACTACCTTGGGTGTTTAGCATTATCTGTCTGCCACACCCGAATCAACAAGAAAACAAAAGCCGCGCGCTCTTTCGAGCACGCGGCTTTTAACATACACATGGCTTAAGGGGTCGGGGTGTGAGCCGCGTAGGGACACACCCCTCAAGCTAGAGCCTTACCAGATGCTCGGCCAGAGACCAAGCGGGCCAGCGCCCAGGATGCCCAGGACGAAGAGCAGCAGAATGCCCTTGGTCGGGGTCCAGCTGTGCTTAGCGAACATGTAGTAAAGCAGCAGCGTAAGCATAAGCGGGACGAGCTTCGGGACGATGGTGTTGAGGGTGTCGGCAACAGAGAAGTTGACCGGATCCTCGGTGACGGTACCGTAGGTAACGGACTCCATGCCGTTGCCCAGATCGGTGACGCCGCACTCGACAGCGTTGCCGTCGGCATCGGTGGCGGTGAGGGCGTTGCCGTCCTCATCGGTCATGGCCATGGTACCGGCCTCAGCGGTCTCGGTATCGATGCCCTCCATACCGGTGAAGTTCTCGGCCTCCTTCTCGGAGACGATCACGGTATTGGCGGAGAGGCCACGGGTGGTGCCATTGGGGATCTGGAGGTTGATCTGGGTGCCACCCATGGTGACGACCAGGCAACCGACGACGAAGACGCCCATGATGGAAGCGGCACGCGTGAAGGCCTGCATGTTGGCGGTCAGAGCGTCAATAGCGCTGGTGCCAAGCTTGTAGGACCAGTTCATGAGCCAGAAGCGCAGAGCGAACTGGACGGCGTTGAAGATCACCAGGAAGATGATCGGCGCAGCGGCGTTGCCGTTGATGGCCATGTTGGAGGTGATGCCGGCCGTGATAGGCACGAGCGTCAGCCAGAACAGGGCGTCACCGATACCACCGAGCGGGCCCATTGCGGCGACGCGGACGGCGCGGATCGTGGGGATGTCAACCTTGTTCTGCTCGAGCGAAAGCACGATGCCCATAACAAAGGTGACGAGGAACGGGTGAGTGTTGAAGAACTCCAGGTTGTGGCTCATGGAAGCCGCGAGGTCGTTCTTGTTGGTGTGGATCTTCTCCAGACCGGGGATGATGGAGTAGAGCCAGCCAGCGGCCTGCATACGCTCGTAGTTGAACGAGGCCTGCAGGAAGCAGGAGCGCCAAGCCATCTTGTTGAGGGTCTTCTGGTCGAGCTGCGGAGCAGGAGTGAGATCCTCGTAGTGCTCCGGGATCACATACTCATTAGATGCCATCTTCGAAGTCACCTCCGTCAGAAACAGCTGCACCCTTCAGCTCGGTCTGCTGCTGGAAGTCCCAGAAAGCGATGCCGAAGCCGATGAGAGCGAGGATGAGCAGAGCAGGAGTTGCCAGAGAGTCGTTGGCAACGGTGATGAGCGCGAGGCCAAAGCCCATGAGGAAGAAGCCCCACATATCGCGGTTCATCATAACCTTGAGCAGGACGGCGAAGCCGACGAAGCGCATCATGCCGCCTGCAGCGGAGAGACCGGTCTGCAGCCAAGTCGGGATGGCGGAAGCGATGGTCTGACCGATGGTAGCGCCAGCGATGAAGAACAGGGTGACGACGACAGCGAAGATCAGGCCGAGCAGAGCCATGGCGAAGTAGTTCAGACGCTCGATACCCTTGGTGTCAGCGTTATGAGCCATGTTGTCCGCAGAGGACATGAGGGGCGACATAAGCGTGAAGACCAGGGTAACGCCGAGCTGACCAAGCAGAGCGAACGGAATGGCAAGGCCGACTGCCGCGTTGGGCTCGAGGCCCGTAGCGATAGCGAGAATGGCTGCCATGATGCCGCCGATGACGGCGTTAGGCGGCTGAGCGCCTCCGATCGGCATGTTGCCGATCGTCATGAGCTGATAAGTACCACCCACGAGAAGACCGGTGTTGAGGTCGCCAAGGATAAGACCGATGACGGCGCCGGTGACGATGGGCTGATAGAGAGACTCGAGGAAGTTGAACTGGTCGATTGCCGCAACGAACGTGACGATGAAGACCAGAGCGACCTGGATGATCGAGTATTCCATCTTGCTCCTCCTTTCAAAATGTATGTACGCACTTTGGATATCACGTACAGAACGTCAGGGTTTCACTCCTGACAACGTGGATCACGAGGATTACGAGAAGAGCTTGCTCGTGTCCTCAACAGGCGTGCTCGGAACGCGCCTGATCTCCAACTCCACCCCCAATTCCTGCAGCTCTTTAAACGCAGCGACATCCTCGTCGTTAACTGCGACGGAGGTGGCGACTTGGCGCTTTCCTTCCGACATGTGCATGTTGCCGATGTTTACCTTCTTTATAGGCACACCGCCCTTGACGAGCGTAAGCACGTCTTCCGGTGTTTCGGCCACGATGAAGATCTTCTGGCGCGGGCTCGCCTTGCCGATGACGTCGATGGTCTTCTGCAGGGAGAAGAAACGCGTAGCGACGCCGGTGGGAGCGGCCATCTTCATGAGGTTCTGGCGCATGGTGTTTGTCGCCACGTCGTCGTTGGCGACGAGGATGAGGTTGGAGCCCAGAGTGGAGTTCCACTGGGTGGCAACCTGACCATGAACCAGTCGGTTATCGATGCGGGTAAGAAGAATGTTGGGTTCTGCCATGTTGATCAGCTTCCTTTCGTTATTTGCTGACGACAGTTACTTGATCTCCTGAATCGCGTAACGCGAAACATCTACGACGGCTCCGGATCGGACTTTAATCTGGACCTTTTCGCCTTCGATGCCTTTTACGGTTCCGTAGATACCGCCGGCGAAAAGAACCTCCTGACCCGGCTTGAGCTCGGTGTGCAGCTCCTTGAAGTACTTCTGCTTCTTCTTCATGTTGATTTGCGACCAGATGGTGTAAATCAAGCCCATGATGACAAGCAGGCCTAAAAGGGCGACCGAGGAGCTCAGGACGCTGGCTCCGAAATCGGCCATTAGATGCCGTCCTCGTCGCCGAAGATATCCTCTTCCTCGGCACCAGCAACAGAAGCGACCGTCTGGGCGGTGATGCCCGTCTGGCCAACGGTCACGGCCTGCTCGCCAAGCTCGGCGAGCGTGGCATTGCCGCGGAGGAACAGAAGCTCAATAACCATGGGAAGGTTGGTGCCAGTCAGAACCTCGACGTTGTCGACATCCTGGGCAATCATCATCGACTGGTTGAACGGGGTGCCGCCAAGCAGGTCGGTAAAGACGAGCACGCCATCGCACTCCTCGCGCATGGCGGTAATAGCGGCGCGGAGATCCTCACCGTAGGATGCGGCCTGGTCGCCCTCAAAAGGAACGACGGTAAAAGCAGGCTGGTCACCGGCAACCATAGCGATAGCGCTTGCAAGGCCGGGTGCGAACTGTCCATGACCGGTAAGAATAAAGCCAACCATTCAAATTTCCCTTCCGAAGGTGTGTACGATCTGACTCCGATGATTTTCGGAAGCCAGCGGGCGCTCGCCCTTAAAGCTTCTTGGAAAGCGTTCTTTGAAGACCAGTGGTTTCTAAACTGGTAGTAACCACGTGATGTGTTGTTGTCACTATATCACCCCAGAAGAGGCCGCTTTCGTTGATTTATACGGTAAAACGTTTTTGCACCGCTCACGGTGATATTTCGACCGTTTACCGCTCGTTAACACTTCTACCTGCGGTTTTGAAACCGTTTCGAAATGCTTTGGCAAAAGATCGTAACTTTTCCTGTGTCTAAACAACGCAGGGCGGCTAAAAATTGCGTGTAGAAAAATTGCAGGTCATTGTGAAGATATGTGAATTGGTCTTTTTGACTTAATACCAGTTAGAACCAGTTTTGAGATTATCGGTGAACGGTAGTTTTCGACCGTTCACCGGTTACTTGCAATCGTTTGCAGTTGTTTTCCCAGATGAATTAGGGGAACCCGATGGAGCATTGTGCGGGCTCGAGGCCTACCCCAGTGGTTTCGGTAACAAAAAGCCCGCTAGAACGTTGTCCGTTCTAGCGGGCTTAATCAGGTGATCGGTTAACGCGCAGTAGTGCAGGCAAACCTTACGCAAACAGGCCGTAGATGCTGATGTTGGCCTTGGCGTAGAGGCCGTTAGCATACTTGGTCCACTTGGAGCTGGCGCTCGAAGCCTGCGAGGAATACTGCTGGTAGGCGGTGTAATAGGCGGTCATGGCCTGCTTGTAGGTGGCGCTATCGGCCGTAAAGGCATCATCGGCAAAGGCCTTAGCGTAGGTGCTATCGGCGTCCTTCCAGGTGCCCTTTTCGCTATCCCACTCGTCGCCTGCAAGTTTGATGATGTAATCGGCGTAGTCCTTGCTCGCGGTCTCCTCGTTGCCGTCAGCAGGCTCGGTCGGGGCGGTCGGCATGCTTGCGGAGCTGTCGCCGACCTTCTTCTTGTAGAGCTTCTGCAGCGTCGCGGACTGACGGACGATCTGCTTGGCCTGATCCTTGGACACACCATACTGCGTAGCCATGGTCTTGTAGTCGGAGGTGCCGATGGAATCCTCGGCGTACTTCTTCATCTCCTTGGAAGAGACGGTGATGCCCTCGTCCTCGGCAGCATCGAGCAGAATCTTGTTGCGCACGTAGGACAGAATGACATCGGCAGAGGGAGCGGTGTAGTTGCCATCGCCATCCTTGACGGTGTCGAGGCTGTACTGGCTCTCGATGGCCTCGCGCGCGGTGATGTCGCTCTTCTTGCCGTTGTAGCTGTAGCTTGCCACGGTCGAATCGAGCTGGTCCTCGGTGAGGGTCGCCGAGCCGACGCCCTTGCCGCCAAAACCACCGTTGCCGATAAAGAAGCCGACCACAGCAGCGATCACAACTGCAACCACGAAGGCGGCAATCATAGTCTTCTTGTGCTTGGATGCGCGGTCATCCACGTCGGAGTCGTCCTCGTCCTGCTCCTCGGGCATGAGGTTCTCGTCAGCGGCATCCGCGGCAATCTGAGCCTCCAGGCGGGCGTCCTCCTCCTCGGCCGTCGTACCGGCAGCAATGTGCTCGGCAGACGTACCGGCGACCAAGTCGATCTTCTCGTCCTCGTCACCGTCGGGGCCTTCGCCGCGCTCGATGATCTGGATGCCGTCGATCTCGTCCTTCTCGTCCTTCTTTTGAATCAGACCCATATCAGTTACTCCTTGTTAGGAAACATAGTCCTCAATAGAATACGCCCGACGAGACGCCGGGCGTATTGATTCTCAGGTTATACGCAAACACTTAAGTACTATTTAGGCGTTTGCAGTCTGCATGCCTTAGGCCAGGTGCGCGATAACGGCATCGGCAAAGGCCTGCGTGCCCACAGCGCCCTCAACGGAGCCGGTCTGGGCACGACGCACGTCGCCGGTAACCTGCTCGCCTTCGTCGAGCGTGGCGGATACGGCGGCGCGAATGCGATTGGCAGCATCGTTCTCGCCCAGGTGATCGAGCATCATCGCAGCAGAGAGGATCTCGGCCGTGGGGTTGGCGATATCCTGGCCGGCGATATCGGGCGCGGAGCCGTGCGTAGCCTCGAAAATGGCGCAGTCGGCACCGATGTTGGAGCCGGGGGCCATCCCTAAACCGCCCACGAGGCCGGCGCACAGGTCGCTCACGATGTCGCCGTACAGGTTGGGCAGCACCAGGACATCGAAGTCGTTGGGGTTCTGGACCAGGCCCATGCAGGTGGCGTCGACGATCTTGTCGTTGAACTCGATATCGGGATAGTTGGCGGCCACCTCGCGCGCAACGCGCAGGAACAGACCATCGGTCGCCTTCATGATGTTGGCCTTATGCACGGCCGTCACCTTTTTGCGGCCGCAGCGGCGGGCGTACTCAAAGGCGTACTCCACAATACGGCGGCTCTTGGCGATGGAAATCGGCTTAATTGAGATGGCGGAATCCGCGGCGAAGGTCTTCTGACCCGAGCGCTCGACGAGCTGCGAGAGCTCCTCGACCTCGGCAGCGCCCTCATCGAACTCGATGCCGGCGTAGAGGTCCTCGGTGTTCTCGCGCACGATGACCAGGTCGACGTCGCGGAAGCGCGAGCCGTCGCCCGGCTGCGACAGGCAGGGGCGCACGCAGGCGTACAGGTCAAAATGCTTGCGCAGGGCCACATTGACGCTGCGGAAACCCGTACCGACCGGCGTGGTGATGGGGCCCTTGATAGCAACCTTGGTCTCGGCGACCGCGTCGAGCACGTGCTGAGGCAGTGGCGTGCCAAACTCGTCCATGACGCCGGCACCGGCCTCTTGGACGTTCCAATTGATCTGGACACCGGTGGCCTCGACCACGCGGCGCATGGCCTGCGTAATCTCGGGACCGATACCGTCACCGGGAATCAGGACTACATCGTGCGCCATAATCTGTTACTCCTCGTCTTCGGCGTCGTCAGATTTTTTAACGCTAGCACGCTTCTTCTTTTTGGAGAGATCCAGGCCAAAACGTTTAACAAGCATTTCGCAAATCTCGCTCGAACGGGCCTTGAGATAGCTGCCCTTACCGTTCTCGGCATCGAACTTAAGGCGCAGCGCAAGCTTCTCGGCAACCTCGGCGTCGATCTCGCCCTGGCAAAACTCGTACAGGCAACCGAGCATGTCGCGATACTCAAGGTCGCCATGGTAGCACTGGATGGCCTCGTCCAGGATGGGCCAAGCCTCGCGCGAACGCTCGACGCTCGTGGCGCCCCACACGCACAGCAGGCGGAAGGCGGCATAGCGCAGCGTGGAGGAGATCTCGTCGAACAGTGCAGTCTCGGCGCCCTCAAAGGCATCGCCCAGCTGCTCGGGGCAGGTAGTGGCGAGCGCCGTCAAGGCATCGAGGGCCTCCCAGCGGGTCTGAGCCTCGGGGCGGTCGAGCGCCTCGATCAGCGCGGGCACGCAGGGCACGACGCGCTGCGGATCGCGCTCGGCAAGCAGGTGCAGCACGCGGGCGGCAAACTGGCGGATGCGGCGCGTGGGGCAGCCGAGCTCCTTGACCAGACGGTCGACGGCATTCTCGTTCTCCTCTGCCAGCTGAAGCTGTGCCAGCTCCTCGTCGGTGAGCTGTTCGTCTTTGTTTTCTGCCATAGTTACCTCTTCTTACTATTTCTTAGCGTGCTTGCCAGCACCCTTGTTGTCATCGGTGACCGAGATGAGCTGTCGGTCGGCCGCGCCATTGCGACGCGCACGGCGGCGTTCCTCAGCGTCGCCCGCGTCGGCGGCGGCGCGATGAGCCTTGTTGACGTTAAAGACCTCGTCGTGCTTGCGCCACGGACCGACGGACTCGCCAAAGCTCATCTTAAGACCGGCGATAAAGCCGCCGAGCCAGCCGATCGGCGCAAACTGCACCAGCGGGAACAGCGAGAACACCCAGGTCAGTAGGACGACTGCCGCCGCGCCTGCAAAGTTGGCAATCCAGTAGTCGCGCTTGGTGATCACGCGCTTTTCGCACGCCCACTGGCCGCACAAAAAGCCAATGTAGATCGCAAAGAGAAAGAGCACCAGCGCAAGCACTACGAACGTCCAGCTCATGGGCGCTACTCCCCGTGATGGTGGCCGCAGCAGCACTCGTGGCCGTCGTCATGGCCGTGGCCGCCGCAGCACTCGTGGTCCTCGCCGTGATGGTGACCGCAACCGCACTCATGGTCGTCGCCGTGCTCGCCGCAACCGCAGCCGTCCTCGTGAGCGCCATGCTCCTCAGGACGATACTGCGACCAGTCCAGACCGGCGGCGATGGCGTCGGCCTCCTCCTTGTAGAGGACTGTGATGGCCTGGGTGCCCAGCTTGGCACCACCGATGGCGTCGAGCATGTCGTAGAGCGTAAAGGCCACGTCGGCGCCGGGCAGCGCAAGCTCGCGATCGTCGGCATAGGCGAGCGCCAAGCGCAGGTCCTTAATGAAGTGCTCGACCATAAAGCCGGGCTTGTAGTCGCCGTCGAGCGCCTTGGGAGCCAGGCTCTCCATGGCGCCGGACTTGCCGGTACCGCCCAGGATCATCTGGCGGGTCTTCTCCAGGTCAAGGCCGCTCAGCTCGGCAAATGCCATGGCGTCTGCCATGCCGACCATGCAGGCGCCCAGCGACACCTGGTTGGCGAGCTTGGCAGCCTGGCCCTTGCCGGCGCCGTCGAAGCAGCAGATGTTGGCCGCGAAGGTGGCAAGGATGTCGCGGACCGGCGCGATGTCATTCTCGGTGGCGCCCACGATAGCAGTGAGCGTGCCGGCGATAGCACCCGACTCGCCGCCGGTGACGGGGCAGTCAAACGCCATGCGGCCGGAAACCTGGGCGGCCTCGGCAATGTCGCGCGCCAGCTCGGGCGAGCTCGTGGTAAGGTCGATCAGGACCGCGCCGGGCTTAGTGCACGCGAGCAGACCGTCGCCCGCCAGGTAGAGCTCCTCGACCTCGGAGGGATAACCCACCATGGTAAAGATGACGTCGGCGTTCGCCGCGGCATCTGCCGGCGTATCGGCCCAGACGGCACCGCGCTCAACGAGCGCTGCAGCCTTGGACTTGGTGCGGTTGTTGACCGTGACGGGATAGCCAGCGTCCAGAATGTGGCCGGCGATGGGGGCACCCATAATTCCGGTGCCGATAAATGCGACGGAGAGCTTGTTTGCCATGAAACCTTTCCTTTTGGGTTGGGTGTTATTACTAGGTTGAATACTTGGTGCCAGCGTTTGGGCTGTGAGTTGGGATCGATTACGGCCGCGTTACTTGCCTACTGGCCGCGCACGCGGCGAGCAATGCGGTCGGAAAGCGACGCCTTGTCGGCGCGGTTCTTACCCCAAAACGCGCAGGCCACCATGCCGGGGCCCACGTGCGAGCCAATGGTGGGACCCACGGAGCTGCGAATGATCGTGACATCGGCGCAGCCCTCCTCCTTGCGGATGGCGGCTTCGAGCCAGTCGCCGTCCTTTTCGGCATCGGCCGTCATGATGGCGATGGGCATGGTGCGGTCGGGCACGTAGTTCTCGCGGAACGACTTGAGGATGGACTTGAGCGCCTTCTTGCGGCCGCGGTTGACGCCGATCAGCGATAGCGAGCCGGCAAGGTCGTAGGAGAGCTCGGGCTTGACATCGAGCTTTGCCGTGAGCTGCGCCGCCGCGGGCGGAATGCGGCCGCCGGCAGCCAGTGCGTCGAAGCTCTCGAGCGTAAAGTAGCCGTGGACGTAGGTCTTTGCCTCGTTTGCCCAATCGACCAGCTGCTTGGCAGTCAGTCCCGCCGAACGCTGACGCACGGCCTCGAGCGCCAAGAGCGCGCCGGTCGCGCAGGGCAGAGCGTTGTCGACCACGTAGAGCTCAAAGTTGGGATACTCGGCGCGCACGGCATCCGCCGCCTGGCACGCGGAGTTGTAGCTCGACGACAGCGCCGAGGTAAAGCACAGGTAGACCGTGGGCGTGCCCTCTTTGGCGCACTCGGTAAAGAACTCGATATAGCGACCGAGCGACACAGCCGAGGTGGACACGCGGGCACCGGCGCGCATGCGATCGTAGAACTCCTTGGGTGTGATGCTCGACCAGATGTCATCCGTGCGCTCCTCGCCATCGATGATAAAGGGGAAGCCCAAGATATCGACATCGAGGTTCGCGGCGACCTCGGGGCTAAAGTCGCAGCAGGTATCGACGACGATGCGGCAGCGGTCAGAATGGCCGGTAGATGCAGCCTTGTCCATCAAAGCGACTCCTTACGTAAAAAAGGCGACCACCCGCATGGGATGGCCGCCAACCGTTAACTCATGCAAGTTAACGTATTTTACTCGTCAAGTGTTTCGATGCGGGGCTTGATGATGCCATATCCACCATTCTTACGGTGATACACCACATTGATAAGGCCGGTCGTCGCGTTCTCGAACACGTAGAAGTCGTGGCCAAGCAGATCGGTCTGCACCAGCGCCTGCTCCTCAGTCATCGGGGTGACGTCGATAACCTTCTCGCGGACGAGCAGGTCGTCCTCTTCCTCGGGCAGCAGCAGGTCGGCCAGATCCTCGACGCGCTCGACCGGCGCAACATCCGCGGCGCTGGCACCGCCCTGGCGGTTGTCCACGACCTTGGTCTTGAACTTGCGCAGCTGGCGGGTGACCTTATCGGCGGAGAGGTCGATGGCGGCGTACATATCTGCACCGTGCTCGGCAACGCGAATCACCGAACCGCGGGCACGAACCGTAACCTCGACGATTGCCGGGTTGGGGTTCGAGGGGTTCTTCTCATAGCGAAGTACAACGTCGACCGTCATGGGCTCGATATCGAAAACCTTGAGCGCCTCGCCGATCTTCTCATCCACATGCGCACGCAGAGCATCGGTTACCGTCGTCTTGCGTCCAGAAACCTTGATATCCATACGTGGCTCCAATCTGCCTCGGGGACTTACTGTACTGGCTATGTACCCATTGCCGTGTATTTAATCACGCGGATTCCTAAAGACCCGAATAACGATTGCTTGATACCGCATACCGAAGTCTCGCACTTTTCTGTGGCAAAGTGCGCTATAGGAGGGAGCCGACAGATTTGTATTTGATCCCGAAAATTAGCTTTGACCTGCTGGTTTTATAGGGATGAAAAAGCCGGACTCCCCTATTGGAGAAGCCCGGCAGTGCGTGTTGAAACCGTGAAGAGGTGTCCTTTCCAACGTATAGGAGACACCACCCCTAGCAATAACTAGCTATTGAGTTTGTTAATGTCGTCGTCGGTGATGGTGGCTTCCTGGCTGGACGATTTGTCCTCGGAGGATGCGGTCTCATTGTTGGAATCGGAGGACTCGCTGCCGGAGGACGTGGTCTCACTGGACTCAGAGTCGCCCGGCTGCACGTTAGCGCCCGAAACCGTCTTAGTGGTGAGGTCGTAGGGCATCCTTCCATACCAGACGCAGTGGACTGCTTCGAGCGTACCGTCGGCCGTAATACCGTCGAGGGCATCGCTCACGGCGCGGCACAGTTTGTCATTGGACGAGAGGCCCGCAACACCAAGCGTCGAGGGCGCCTCGAGCGCACCGACATAGGAGACCTCGCTCATCAGGCGTGCAAGATAGCCGCCGGCTGTGGAGTCGCAGATCACATAGTCGACCTCGCCGGACTCGAGCGCCTCAAAGCACTCGTTGATGTTGGAGTAGGTCTTTTGGTTGGCGGTGATGCTCTGCTTAGCAAGCGCCTCCTGCGAGGCCGAGGACATCTGGACACCCAGAGTAGACGTGTTAAGGGTATCGGTGGAAACGCTTAACGACCCACCATCGCTGGTTTTACCGAACACGGAAGTGGCATCGTACAGGCAGGTGCCGAGCGAGCTAACGTCCCCGTCCGTGGAGTTGATCTTGCCGATAAAGATATCGGCCTTTTTGTCGCCGAGCGCGGAACCTGCCGAGGACGCATCGACAAAGGCGACCTTAAGGCCCATGCGGCTTGCGAGGGCGCGGGCGGCGTCGACCGCATATCCCGTGAGCTCGCCGTCGGCGCCCTGCATGGCCTGCGGCGCATCGGAAGTATCGAGGGCGACCGTCAGGGTTCCGGGAGTGACCAGGGCATCGTCCGACACCGCCGGCGTGACGGTCTCGTACTCGATCTGGTCGATCGTGGGAGTCGTGAACGTAGACAGCGGGTTGAACGCGCATCCGCTCAGGCCCAAAACGGCGATGACCGCTGCGGCCCCAGCACCTAACCGAGCCGCGTGCATCAAGCTGCCCCTCACCATGTCCACTACCCTGCCTTCTGTGTCGTATACGATCCGTGCGTTACGCGGAATATCAGGTTGTTCCCACCAGCTGACCTGGTATTTGACCCCACACTTGCGCACCGGAGCGTTTGCTCGGGAGGCCGCAGCCACCTTCACGACTGGCCCGCTCGCCCGCGAGGCGGTATTGCCCCAAAGAAAGTAGAACGGACGGTGCGGCTTACATCTAGGACGCGCCATGATCGCGCCGCGCGCACGCGGTCGCTTACGTGGATCCCTTTGACCGCGTCTGTCTTGGACTAGAACGGGCATTTCGTCCGTCCGCAACCACAGCCTGGTAGGAACGTAGCGCATTATAGCTAAGTTCAAGCTAAAGTTTAAGGTTAGGGGCGTCATTCGCATCGCGAGTACAGATTTCGCAGGTCAGGACGGACCGCACACGCTCTGATTGAGCCCGTCACTCCCCTATGGAAAGCCTCAACACACCCGTCTTAGGGCGCCGTGGCCAAAAAATAGCAAATATGAGTACCGTTACCAATTTAGTAGCAGGAGTTTTTGGCTCTGCAGGCTGTTTTCACGCTCTATAACGTCAGATTGATGCCAGGATATTCCACATTTGTTTAATAACTTTCTAATTTACGCCATCTTCCAGTCCCAAAATCCCTGATTTTGCTGTTACTGAATTTGTAGCAGTACTCATATTTGCTATATTTTGGCCAGAGCATATATCCAACCCCCTGTTTCAGAGCATTGTTAGGCGGGTTTAAGCCCAAAACACGCCCGCAGCGTGTTAAATAGCACCTCTTGTTTCTTTCTGCGAGCGTCAACACGGTTGCGATATCGCTTACTCATGCGCTGGTGGATGCGCCATGCGAGCGCTTCCATCGCTTCCATGTCGCAGAGCATCTCGTTGTTGACTGTCGCGACCTCGATTCCCATGGCAATAAAACCCGTATTGCGTTTTTCATCATGGATACGTCCCCTCCGAGAGGAATGGCCCAGCTCACCGTTGTATTCCAGGTCAAACCGGGCCGCTTCTTGATACGCATCGCAAACTGCATGGGGCATCCCCGAGATTGCCTGCGCACGATCATCGAACTCGATCTTGTAGTCAGTCTTAAAGGGACCGCAGGCAAACCCGCCATAGGAAAACGGAAGCGAAAACAGGGCGAGCATGATGCACTCCATGGGTGAGCGCAGGTTTTCCGAAAGATAGGGACACAGACGCTGCAGTTGTTTGGCCACATTCCCCTTGCATGCCGCAAGGTAATCTGTCAGGCGATCGGGCGTCAGCACCGGCTCGACTTCAAAGTAGCCCACGTCTGCCGGTTTGTCCTTGTCCTTTGCAAGTCTATTCGCAACAGGCGAGGTGTAGGGAGGCAGATACTTCCCGCGGTCACTCAGCGAAATCTTAGAACACAGCTCCTGGGCCAGGGCAAATGCCTGGATACAGCCGACCTCGCGGGCGATGGCAACACAAAGGGCCTCGGGAGATAGGCTGTATACCCCCGGTTCCACCTCTAGAATCGAGCCGGCAGGCAACCCGGAACACACGGACCAGCCCACGCCAGGCATGCGGCGGCGCTGCGCTGCAGATCCTACCAGCAAGCACAAATCCTCTTGCACCTCGCCGCTTGCGGCCCCAATCCGCACCAAGTCGGGAAGATAGATATCCTCGGTCGAGGGCGACGACGCGCGCAGCACACGGCACTCTTCATCGGGGTTAAGGTCCTTCCAGCTTATGTAGCCCATCTGCCGGCGCTCGGCGCGCATCATGCGCAGCGCCGAGGCACCCGTCAGAATTACGGAAGCAGCCAGCTGCTCGCTTGCAGGCTTGCCACGCTGCCCGATCTTTATTGCCATCTGAACCACCCCTACCAAACGCGTGCGATAGCGAGGCCATCAACGGCCGCGGCACCGGCGCGCTTGAGTTCCGCCGAAGCCGCTGCCATCGTCGCACCCGTGGTGATAACGTCGTCGATAAGCAGCAGGCGCTTGCCCCGCACATCCTCAACCGTCTCGTACATGCCTTGGGCACGCTCGCGGCGCTCCTCACGACCGAGTTCGCGCTGGTCGCCATGCCCGTACTTGACGAGAGCATCGAGCAGGGGAACACCCGACAGCTCGCAAAATGGGCGCGCAATAGCCTCCATATGATCAAAACCACGCCGCCGAAACGCTGCCGCCGTCGCAGGCACAAACACCACCGCATCCGCGCCGGACAGCACACCTCCATAGCGATCGGGCGCTACGACCTGGGCATGCAGGGCGGTGTCGTAGAGCAGCTCCGCCAGATACGGAGCCAGACGTCGCTCGCCCGCGTCCTTGTACGCTTTAATGATGCGCGGCAGTGGATGCGCATAGACAGCGCACGCCAGGCAGCGGTCGAGTGCCTCCGCCATTGCCGAGGACGTGCCCTCGACCGAACACTCAGTGCACAGCAAATCCCCAAACGGAGCGCCGCATCGGGTACAGCTATGACGTGGGTCGATGAGCGTGAGCGCGGCCAGACAGTCTTGGCAAATAAGCGCACCGGCGCGCTCGCAGCCGGCACATCGTGTTGGCGACAATGCCTCGAGCGCCTCGCGTGCCACCCGCTCGGCAAACGGTAGCAATTCGTCCGCAAACGGTAGGGCACCGGCACCCTGCAGACGGCTCAATATGTTCAGATGGCTCTTCAAGACACAACCCTCCCTACGTTCGGTCGCAGGGAGGGTTGTTGATTCGGCGCTATGATACCCCGATGCGCTCGGGGCAAGGCAGGCTAAATCCGCTCGCGGGCGTTATTCGCCGGCGGGCGGTTGTGGTGCGGACGAAGACGAGGCCGAGCCCTCGCCACCATCCTGGCGCGGCTTGCGGGAACGACGACGGCGACGGCGCTTTTGACCCTGGTCGGCCGAGCCCTCGCCACCGCGATCCTCGCGCGGCTCGCGCTCATCGCGAGCGGCGCCACGCGAAGCCTTGGCAGCCGCTCCCCCGCCATCTCCGGGACGACGGCGCGTGACCTTGACCTCGCCATCCGAGACCTGATCGGCCACGGAGGGCACTGAGGGCTTCTGTTGCGCGCCCGAGGAATGGCGACGGCGCGGACGTGGCGCGCGCTCCTCCTCGCCACGTGACTTGCCACCCTTGTCGTCAGGCGCATCGGAGGCCGAGGTGCCCTTGGAAGCGGCACCAGCCTCGCGAGCAGCTGCGGCGCGGAAGGCGTCCTCGCGCTCCTCGCTCGACAGATGACGACGGCGACGACGTGTGGGGTTCATGCCACCGCCGCGATTCTGCTGCTGGGGCTGCTGAACCTCGCGCTCGCGAGAGGCGTTCTTGCCCGTGGCTGCAGCCTCGGTAGCATCGCCCGAGCCCGCGCGCTTGCGGCGGCGACGGCCATCGGCCGCCCCCTCGGCCTCGGGCGCCTCGGCCTTGCCGCGGCCCTTTCCACGGCCACGGCCCTCGCCCTGGCCCTGACCGGCGCGAGCATCGGATTCGGCATCGCGACGACGGCGCTTGGGCATCGACGTGCCGGCCAGACGGTCGGCACTCGACAGGCCATCGCCCACGTCGACGCCGTTCTCGCGATCGAGCTCCATGAGCGCCAGACGCATCTCGGGCGACTCGATGCGCTCGAGCACGTCGCGTGTCACGCAGTCGGGGCGGCAGTTGCAGCCCTGCTCGGCGGCCTTCTTTTTGCAACCCTCCGAGCACGTCATATCGGCCAGGTTGACCTTAAAGACTTTGCCGTTCTCCAGGCGCAGCACCAGCTGCTCACGCGGCGTGTCATACTCCTGGATACGCGCCTTGCCAAGCGGCGTATCGATGAGCGTTTTCTTTTTGGGCGCACGGCTCTTAAAGTCCTTGTACGCCTCGAACTCATAGCGCAGACAGCACATCAGGCGGCCGCAAACGCCGCTGATCTTGGACGAGTTGAGCGGCAGGTCCTGCTCTTTTGCCATGCGGATCGAGACGGGCTCAAACTGTCCGCCAAAGCGCGTGCAGCAGAGCTCCTGTCCGCACTGGGCATAGCCGCCCACCAGGCGGGTCTCGTCGCGCACGCCGATCTGGCGCATGTCGACGCGGATGTGCAGCGTCGAGGACAGATCCTTGACGAGCTGGCGAAAATCGACGCGTTCCTCAGCCGCAAAGTAGAACACGGCCTTCTCGCCGCCAAACAGGTACTCGACGCCGACCGGCTTCATCTCGAGGTCGAGCTCCTTGACCAGGCGGCGGAAGTCGACCATGGCCTCGTCGCCCTGGATGGCCAGGTCGTCGGCAAGCTGCAGGTCGATGTCGCTCGCCACGCGCAGCACGGGCTTAAGCGGCTGACCGATCTCATCTTGCGGCACCTCGAAGGGATCGGCCGTGACCAGGCCGATCTCGGTTCCGCGCTCGGTGGAGCAAATGGCATAATCGGCCTCGAGGATATCCAGATCCTGCGGATCGAACCACAGGTCGCGCGAGGCGTAGGTAAACTTAACGGGTACGACTAACGGCATTTCAGTGCCTTCCTGATATCGAACAGCATGACCTCGATGGCCAGCTGGGGAGTAACGTTTCTGGCGATGTTGCGCTCGGCGGTTGCGACTGCCTCGAGCGCCCGCGTGGCACCCGCAACATTGGTCGCAGCGGCAAGCCGACCGATCGTGTCGCGCACGTCTTCGTTCACCACGTCGGCCGCCTCGTCCTGAAGTGTCAGCAGCACATCGCGCATGAGCGTCCGCGCGCTCGCCAGCGCTTCCATGATACCCGAACGCTCGCGCGCGTTGAGCTCGCGCTTATTGCGGTCCTCAAGCTGCTTCAATGCTCCACGCGACAGGTAGTCGGCGTTTTGCTCGAGCACCTTTTCCTGCGTGGACTTGACCTCGGCGAGCGGCGCCTTAACGGCGACGATGAGCGACTTGGCGCGGCTGAGCACGTCGGCCTCGTCGGCGGCAATGAGTGAGTCGATGGCACGGACCATCTGACGGCGGGCGTCCTGGCGCTCAGCACTCTTAAGGAACTCGATGCCGCGCGTGGGGCTGCCCGCCACGGCGACGGCCATGCGACAACGCGCGATATCCTGACCAGTGGCACGGCTCACGGCGTGCGCGGCGACGGCGGGTGACACCAGCCGAAACGGCACGCACTGGCAGCGGCTCACGATGGTGGGCAACATCACGTCTGCCGAGGTGCCCAGCAAGATAAACATAACGCCCTCGGGCGGCTCCTCGAGTGTTTTGAGCAGTGCGTTGGCGGTGTTGGCGCGCAGCTGCTCGGCACGGTCAATGATGTAGACCTTGGCCTTGGCGCGGATGGGCGCCAGG
Organism: uncultured Collinsella sp.; assembly: GCA_900540995.1. Taxonomy (GTDB): domain Bacteria; phylum Actinomycetota; class Coriobacteriia; order Coriobacteriales; family Coriobacteriaceae; genus Collinsella. Next base: position 43,007 of record UQHO01000017.1, read on the forward strand.
GGTACGTCGTCGAGTAGCTCGCGCGTCTGGGCGATGAGGTAGCCCGTGGCGCTCTCGGGCGTGTAATAGTGCACGTCGGGGTGCGTATGGCGGGCGACGCGCACGCAGCTATCGCATGAGCCGCAGCCATCCTGCTCGCACAGGAAGGCTTGGGCGAGCGCCCACGCGGCGTCGAGCTTGCCCGCGCCGGGCGCGCCCAAAAACAGGTAGGCGTGCGATGCGCGACCGCTGGCGACGGCATTGGTCAAAAAGTCGCGCACGCGCTGTTGGGTGTCGAGCTTGGCCAGCAGGCTTGTCTGAGCGGGGGCCATGTTACTCGGCCTCCTTAGCAAGCGCGCCGACGACGGCGTCTTGCGGAATGTAGAGACCGTACGCGCGAATCTGCTCGACCGTCTTCTCGAAGACTTCCTCGATGGTCGCGGTAGCGTCGATGAGCTTTACGCGGGCGGGTTCCTCGGCAGCAATGGCACTAAAGCCCTGGTAGACACGCTCCTGGAATGCCATGCCTTTGGCCTCCATGCGATCTGCCGCACCACGGGCTGCCATGCGCAGCGCCGCCTGCTCGGGCGTGATGTGATAGACGAGTGTGAGCGCCGGGTGCGTCCCCGCGACGGCCAGGTTGTTGGCATCGCGCACTATCTGGCGATCGAGGCCATCGGCAAACGCCTGATAGCAAGTTGTGGAATCGTAGAAGCGGTCGCACAGGACCACCTTGCCGGCAGCAAGGGCGGGCGCGATGACCTCGTGCACCAACTGAGCGCGTGCCGCCTCGTAGAGCAGCAACTCGCAGGTGTCGCCCATCGCCGTATTGGCGGGGTCGAGCAGCAGAGCGCGGATCTTTTCGCTGATGGCGGTGCCGCCCGGCTCGCGCAGGCTCACAACCTGGTAGCCAGCGAGCTCGAGCGCACGGGCAAGCAGGCGCGCCTGCGTGGACTTGCCGGCACCGTCGACGCCCTCGAGCGTGATAAAGCTATGTTGAGCGGGCTCAAAAGCCATGGGCGCAGCCCCTTCCTACAAGGCGCGTAAATGCAGATATATCAACCAAGCCATGATACCCCAGTGCTCGGTGCGTCCCCAATGGCTAAAGGTGCCTTTCCGAAGTTGCGGTGAAATAGGGACTGATTGAAGCTCTGAGACCGCCAAACAGTCCCTATTTCACCGCAACTTATGATGGGGAATTTTGGACGCTGGGTATAATCGTCGTATTGCATTGAAATGTGGCGAAAGGAGTGGCAATGTCTCGGTATTGCGCCTCGTGCGGCAAGCTTCTTGCAGATAATGCCAAGTTCTGCACCTCGTGCGGTGCACCCGTTGAGCAAACAGCCGCGAGCGATAGCCAGCCCGCTTTTGAGCAGACCGGCTCCCTTGATACGCCGCAAGCCAAGGCGGACGACCCCCTCGCCTATCGCCCCGACCCCGCCGCAGGCCCCGCGGCCGTCGAGACCACGCAGCGCATACCCGTCGCGAGCGGCTCGCCCCAACAGCAGCCGGCTCCCGCATACGCGCCCGCTTCGCCACAGACCCCCGCTCCCAAAAAGAGCGGCGCCGGGCCGCTTATCGCCGTTATCGTTGTGCTGGTGGCGATCATCATCGCCCTGGTCGTTTTCTTTGTGATCAAGCCTTTCGACAACGCCGCCACGCAGACGACTGCCGAGGTAGCTAAGCTGCACCATGACGTCGACGACGATGACCTAAAGCCTCTCGGCGATCCCAACAGCCTGTACGACGACGATGACGATGATGACGAGGATGGCGGCGAAGCAACGCTCTCCGAGCAGAACCTCTACCGTCGCCTGAGCGAATACTACGACCTGCTCGAAGATCTCGACATCCAGGTCCGTGGCTGCGCGCAGAACTTCAACGGCAACTATCTGGAAGAGGATCGAACCACCCGTCAAAATCTCGCCGACGTCGCCGAGCGCACGGAGGACACCATCGAGCAGTATTACGACATCGTCGAGGACCTGGACGTCCCGACGAGCTCCAAGAACTACAGCTCCTGGAAGGACATCATCGCCCTGTACGACGACCTGGATCACCGCATTGACGCAATCTGTGATGCTTGGGAGATCAGCCTGAAATACGCCAAGCCTGCGGACCACAAGAATGAGATCGTGACGCCGCTGGCGCGCGACAACGTAGCGGGCACCAACGACAACAAATACCGTCTGGACTTTGAGGACCGCTACCCCGGCGCCGCACCCGTCGAGGTGAAGTAATCCCAACAACTGATCATAACTTGCGGTGAAATAGGGATTAATTAGGCCTTTTGCCAGCAAAAACAGTCCCTATTTCACCGCAACTTAGAAGTGGGGCCGGGCGCGCATTTGCATTTGCGCGCCCGGCCCA